>NZ_CDHP01000018.1:0-149814 GCF_900002895.1 Ercella succinigenes
GATAGCTTCGACGAGATTACGGCTGTTTTTGCTTTGCCGGAAGCCTATCGCAAACGACTGAGAACCAGTAACAGCATAGAACGACTCAACGAAGAGCTACGTCGTAGGGAACGCGTTATACGGATATTCCCCAATGATGACAGTCTTATCCGACTGATGGGAGCAGTTCTGATGGAGCACCATGAAAAATGGTTGACCGGCAAAAAGTATTTCATAATGGATCGCTACTTTGATGAGAGAGAAACAGCAAGAAAAGAAGCGTTAGCAGAACGAGCAGCATACCTGCATGTTGTCACCTGATTCATGCAGATACCGGAAGACAATTTACACCAACTTTTTGGACTTGACTTAAAAAGAATACGACTAGATGAAATACGTTTATTTATATATTCCATAAAATGCCCTCTACTTTTTATGCTGAACAATGCAAATATATTGATACTTAATAAAATTTGCAGAAAAAAACAAAATCAACATAGATAACTTCCATGCAAATTAATTAGATTAGTAAGGAACAAACCTTTTCGTTATTGCCATAATTTCATCAGCTATCTCAAAAAAGTTATCCAGAAGATCCGGGTCAAAATGAGTACCACGCTCCTCATTTAACATTCTTAACGCTTGTTCATGGAAAAAAGCCGGCTTATACACTCGCTTGCTGACCAAGGCATCATAAACATCTATTATCGCCATTATACGTCCAGGCAAAGGAATATTTTCTCCTTTAAGTCCGTGAGGATAGCCACTGCCATCATACCACTCATGATGTGCTTCAATAATCTGTATAGCTGTCCTGATAAAAGAAAGCGACACTGCAACCGTTGTATTACTCATAAGAGCATTCACACCATAGGTTGTGTGCCGCTTCATAACCTCAAACTCATCAGGTGTAAGTTTACCAGGTTTCAGAAGTATCGAATCCGGTATTCCTACTTTCCCAATGTCATGCAAAGGAGCCGTCTGATATAATTCCTGTACAAAACTGTCAGTAAGACTATCTCTATATTTATCTTTTTTCTGCAAATGCCTGCAAAAAGCATGCATCGTAGTCTGCGTCCTTTGAGTATGATTGCCAGATTCTATATTACGTATTTCCAGCAAGCCAGTAAGGGCTCTGATTGTTATGTCTCTGGTAAGCATCATTTCTCTTGTCCTTCTGGCTACTATTTCTTCCAGTTCGGCATTATTTTCCTCAAGCTCCAGACGAGCTTTTCGCAAGTTAATATGCACCTCTATTCTCTTGAGCAGAGAAGATATATTGAGAGGTTTACGAATATAATCGCTGGCGCCAAGCTCCAAACCCCTGATTTCATTTTCTATTTCATCGTGATTAGTTAAAATTACTGTGACCACACGGTTAAAATTTTTACTTTCATTGATTTTTTCAAGCAACCCAAAACCATCCAGTCTTGGCATATGAAGATCTAACAGCATTAAATCAATATCGGGCACATTTTTTAGAACTTCATAGGCTTCAATGCCATCATGTGCCTCTACTAATTCATAGCCGGATAGCATGCTTTTGATCATGATAATATCCGAAAGAGAGTCGTCAACAACAAGAATCTTATTTGCCATATTTATGTCCTCACTCTTATGCAAAATTTGCTTCGGAACATAGAACTTTATCAATAGTAATTTTATCATATATATTAAATTAAAAAAAACATATAATTTTTAAAAAAACAAAAGGGCGGCATATACCACCCCTTCGTTAGTTAAATCTTAATAATAATAAAAACAACCTTATTTAAGTACATCTTCTAAAGATATCCCTAAAGCATCTGCAACACCTTTGCCATAAGCTGGATCAGCTTTATAACAGTTCCCAATATGTCTTTCTTTGATCATTTGAGGAGCATCGCCCATATTTCTTGCAGTATTTTCAAATAATACTTGTTTTTGCTCATCACTCATAAGATTAAAAAGCTTACCTGGCTGAGTATAATAATCATTGTCATCCTCACGTGCATTCCAATGATCAGCTGCACCGTCAAGAGCAAGCGGCGGCTCTTTGTAATCAGGCTGTTCCTGCCATTCTCCGTAGCTATTAGGCTCATAACCTAATGTACTGCCATAATTACCATCAACTCTCATCTGCCCATCTCGATGATATGCATGATAAGGACATTTGGGAGCGTTTACCGGAATCTGATGATGGTTTACGCCTAGCCGGTAACGCTGGGCATCACCATAGGAGAATAATCTGCCATGAAGCATTTTGTCAGGAGAGAATCCTATCCCGGGTACAATATGTGCCGGGTTAAAAGCTGCTTGTTCTATCTCCGCAAAATAATTTTCCGGATTACGATTAAGCTCCAGTACACCTACTTCTATCAAAGGGAATTCTGACTTGTACCATACCTTTGTCAAGTCAAAAGGATTATACGGCATAGCTTTCGCCTGCTCGTCTGTCATAACCTGAATGGACATCGTCCAGCGTGGGAAATCACCTTTTTCAATTGAATCATACAAGTCACGCTGATGACTTTCACGATCTTTCGCAATCACAGCTTCGCTTTCCGCATCAGTAATATTTTTTATTCCCTGCTGCGTTTTTAAATGAAATTTAACCCATATTCGCTCATTATCAGCATTTATCATACTGAAAGCATGACTGCCATAACCATTCATATGCCGATAAGAGTATGGAATACCACGGTCACTCATGGTAATAGTCACCTGATGCAAAGCCTCCGGCAAATTAGTCCAGAAATCCCAGTTGTTTTTTGCACTGCGCATATTAGTACGGGGATCGCGCTTGACGGCATGATTAAGATCAGGAAACTTGTAAGGATCACGCAAAAAGAATACCGGCGTATTATTCCCAACCAGATCCCAGTTTCCTTCTTCTGTATAAAATTTAACAGCAAATCCTCTGATGTCTCTCTCTGCATCAGCAGCTCCACGCTCACCGGCAACAGTAGAAAAACGAACTAATAAATCTGTTTTTTTACCAACTTCTGAGAATATTTTAGCTCTGGTGTATTGGGTTATGTCGTTAGTGACGGTAAAAGTACCAAAAGCACCTGAACCCTTGGCATGCATTCTTCTTTCTGGAATTACTTCCCTGTCAAAATGGGCAAGTTTCTCCAGATACCAAACATCCTGTAAAAGCATCGGTCCTCTAGAACCTGCCGTCATAACATCCTGATTATCAACAACAGGAGTTCCCGCGGCTGTTGTAAGCTTTTTCTTTTGTTCATCCATGGTTTTTCTCCTTTCAATAAATGCTAATCTTACATTGTGCAGCTATGTAAAACAGAAACTGCGCCAGATCGAATTCTTATTTCAGGATATTCACCTATGTAACAAATTCTAGCACAATAATTATTTTTTATGTTCAAAAATATCTATATTTGCCTGATTTATTTCATAACATATTTGGCAAATTGTTATATTCTAAAAAAATTATGATTAATAGGACGAAATATCGAAAAAATTTTATTAATTCTGATGTATAATTAGCTCAGAGCAAAGTCACAACATGTCAATAACAAAACACTAGGAGAATACATGCATTATTTAAATCCATTCCTAATAATACAGATACTATTTCTTCTTTTAATGATCATATCTGTAGTTACCCTTATTTTGTATTTGGGAATCAGGTTGCGCCAAACGTTCTCTCTACGCCTTTTTCAAGTTTTTCTGTTTTTTCTTGGTACGGGATTTATATTTACATACTTAAATAAGATAAGTTTGCTAAATAACAGCGACAGTTTTTTTTATCTAGCCTCTATTGTTTGTTTTATGATTTCATCTGTATTTGCCATAACTTCCATAGTACATATCTGGGCAAATCGAAAAAAAGAAGATTCCGCTTTGTATCTGCCTCCAGATATGGCTGTAATTCTTTCCAAAATGAAAGACCTTGCCTTGGTTTATAATGATAATTTTGATTTAGTGGCTATCAATCATCCCGAATTAATTGGCTCTACCTTGCCTGCTAAAACAACTTCCACCCTCTACAACCTTGTGGAAGAATTACGCAAAAGAAATGAAATCATTGATGAGCACAGCAAATGGCTATTGAATCATAACGATTGCGCTGAAATGTTAAAAAGCAGTTTCAACTGTGAAATAAGAATAAATTCACCGGAAAAACAAAATAACGAGCAAAACCAATCAGATATGTTTTTTCTCATAAGTTCTTCTCCAGTCCATGACCGCCATAAACAAAGTCTGGGAGTTGTTTTGCTTTTCCATGATATTACCCATGAAAAAAGACTTCAAAAACAACTTGCAGACAGCAATAAAGCACTGGAATTTTCTTTTGAAAAACTTTCTGAAAAAATACAAATTGAACAGAAGCTACAGCTGGAAAAGGAAAAGCTAAATCTGATAACAGTTGTTCAAAACGATCTGGCAGATCAACTTAGCATCACAATAACCGCAATAAATGATTCTATCTGCAATAGATCTGTACAATCAAAAAATTTTGTTCCTAAGACGAATTCTGAGTCAGGTGAATACAACCAATTGATATCAGATGATTACATAAAATCTTTATCAGCAGATTTACGCAGCATTTATAAAAAAGTCAGACAAACAGTAAAGGAAATGAATAGAAACACTTGAGGATATAAAACAAAGTTATTATACGAGAGGATTATTTAATGATAAAAGTTTTAATAGCAGATGATCAGACCCTTTTCAGAACTATGCTTAATCGTGTGCTTACAGATTGTAAAAATATTGAAGTTGTAGCTTCAGTCCCCGACGGCATGAAAGCCGTCGAAATGGCACTAAAGCTGCAACCAGATATTGTGCTTCTGGATATTCAGATGCCTGAAAAAAGCGGCATAGAGGCTATGATTGAAATAAAACGCACCTTACCTTCTACTAAAGCAGTTATTCTGACTACATTTGAGGATGTGAGTAATATTACTCAATCAGCCAATAGCGGTGCCGATGCCTACCTGATCAAGGACATAGAACCAGATATTCTCATAATGGCTTTGCAATGTATTTATAATGACCTGGCAGTAGTTCATCAAAGTGCCTTTTCAGTTATTTGTCCAAGCAGAAACACTGATTCCGTACCTGGAAAAACAAACGCTGCTAATAAAAAATATACTTATGATGGTATAACTTTCGATAATATAGACCTGATGATTATAAAACAGATTTCTCAAGGAAGAACAAACAAGGAAATTGCTCAAATACTTCATTACAGCGAAGGTTCAATCAAAAACCGTGTCTCTGCGTTACTTGCCAGTACAGGCTTGACGGATCGCAATGCAATCACTGTTTTTGCTCTCAAAAATCAAATCATTTAACAATTATAGTAGTGAACCCTCCCTGGCTAAAGGAATTGAAGCAAAGGTAAAGAAACCCTTTTCTCCATCCGATCTGAATTCCACATATCCACCGGAATCAGAGATTCGTTTTTCTATTCCACTTAGTCCGTGATTTTTATTTATTTCCTTGCAGCCGGTGCCATCATCTATGACATATATTTCTATGCTCTGGCTACCATAACGTAGTATGAAATGGACTTTTTTAGCCTCGCCATGTCTTATGGAATTAGTTAAAGACTCTCTGCAAAGTCCAAATATAGCTTCCACTGCTTCGGTCTTTAGTAATTCAGGTTCGCCTTGAACAATTATTTCCAAATCCACAAGATCATTTTGCAAAGATTGAAGCAGTTCCGGCAAAACTTCCTTTTTCCCCGAAATTTCTTTTGGCTGTGAACTGTTTGTTTTGTAGACATTGTTGGCAGAAAGATCATTTAAATTTGATTGCAGCAATTCCTTTATTTCAATCAACAGTTTATACTTTGTATCTAAGTCATTCTCGCGAAGAATCAGTTCACTTTGTCCAATAGCAACCGTAAGTGTATGCCCAAGCAAATCATGTATTTTTTGCGATACTTCACGTCTTGCTTTAATTGTTGTCAATTCTTTACTCTTTTCGGACAAAATTTTCAGATTAGAATAATTCTGCTTCAGTTTCTGATTTTTTGTCTTTAACTGAGTCTCCATTTTTAAGATAGGTTCAAGATCTTTTACAAAAACCAAACTCCATGAAGCAAAAAAAGCTTGCTTTTTATAATCAACAGCTTGGTTAAGAGAAAGAGAATTTATATCTTCTCCATACTTTTGAAGACATTTTCTAAAACTTTTATTTGCCAGTACAACCCTTTCCCCTGCATCAATCAAAGCTGCTCCCTGAGGCATATTTTCAAAGACGAGACTATAAGACAAAGTAGAAATATCAAGAAACCGAAATTTTATTGCCGGCACAACAAAAAGAATCAACGCTATTGCTATACAAATGGGAGTAACATCAAAAACAGGAAAAGGGAAAATCCAATTTGCAAAACCAAATTTAAACAGCAGATAATAAAAATTCATCAATAAAGGCAATATAGTAACACCTGCCATAAGTCTGCCAAGAAAAGGTCTGGCAGCAATTCCTGGTTGTTTCAAATATCCACGCGCCAAAAGCACAATTCCAGCAATCAGATAAATATATAAAGCTGTTTGAACAGGCAAAAATAAAATTCCGAAACTATCTTTATAAAAATCATAATAAGAATAGAAAAGCATATGCCAAGGATTAGTAACCACTATCAAAAAAGATATTGAGGGTACAATTGCTAAAGCAATCAGCCATGTGCCGGAAGGCGTTTGCCTAGTGACATAAATTATTGCAAACAATAGAAGACAAAAGCCTAAAAACTGTACTCCGAAATATTGTAAAACAATGAAAAACCAGCGCATACTAGGATCAGGTGCAACTGTCTTGAATATTTTAGAGGCAAGCCAGATTAAGATCATCATTACCAGAGCAAGATAACTATAGAGTAGAGAGCTCTTTTGAGCTTTCAAATAAATATATACTGTTATAGCTATCAAAGCGGTCAGGGCAAATAAATGTGAACTGGCAATAGCAAAGATCTCATTCGCCAGCTTGTCTGATATTTGCATTACTACCTCCCGTTCTGATTAATTAAAGTCAGAGAATACTCGAGGAATTTCAAAAATCATAGTTAATTTATCTTAATTAAACTATGATACGAAAATATCCTAACTTTTTCTAAAAAGCAATAGCAGTACAGCTTCTATCATAAAAATAATAATCCGAATGACTATGCCAAGTCACAATAATGACTATTCATGTCTAAATATGCATACTCAAATAAGTACCAGCCGGACTTTTATAAAGACACGCAAAAGTATTAAATATGAAGTAGCATAACAAATTTTTTATCAGGCTGAAACTATGTCATGCCTAAACATTTTAATGGAGGATTTAATATGAACGAGAATTATGATCAAAATCAGGCACAGGGTAACCCTCAGAATAATGCAGGAGGCGCTCAACAGGATCCAGTAACATTTGAATCATTCAATCAGGCAGATATTGATAAGAACAAAACTATGGCAGGTCTTGCCTATCTTATATTCTTTTTACCTTTAATTTCATGTCCTGATTCACGTTTCGCACGTTTCCACGCTAATCAAGGTCTTCTTCTTTTGATTTTTGGTGTAGGCGGCAGTTTTGTGCTTGGTCTGATTCCAATTCTTGGTTGGATATTATTAATTTTCTACCCTATTGTTATACTCATTTTTGGCATTATGGGTCTGGTTAATGGATTCCAGGGCAAGGTAAAAAGATTACCAATTTTTGGTAAAATAAATATATTGAAATAAGGTGACACAATTGAAAAATCAATTATCGCAAAACAAATCAGGCAGCAAACTGAATTTGAAAATTTTATTTATCTTGCTAACGGTTTTTTTGATCACATCTTTTATGATGTCTTCCTGCAGCGGCAAAGCGGCTGAACAAACAACTTCTCAGCCTAAAACTGAAAATACTGAAAAAGAGCTTGCCGATACCGACAAGACAGAAAAAGACAAAGAAAATTCGTCTACCGAAAATGAATCTTCCGACGCTGAACAAGGATTTACTCTGGACAAATCTTTGAGCGGTCAGGAACTTTTAAGCAGTATTGTCTGGAATATGCCTTCCAGCTGGTACTATGCCGCAGAAATGACTGATCATAACGGACAAACTTACAAAATGGAATTCTGGACAGATGGTGAAAGCATAAAAATGGTAAGTGACCAGATAAATTCTGATCTAAAAGGCGTAATGATATATAATGCCAAAGACAAAGTAACTTACCAATACAGCGAAGGCGAAAAGACCGGGCTGAAACTGCCTGATTACAGCGATGATGAAGATGATGAGGATTTAATATCCGGAGCCGGAGAACTTTCGGAGATGCTTGATCTCGTAGAAGATTCTGACGATTTTGTTGCAGAAATCAGACAGTTGGAAGGTACAGAATGTCTTTATATTGAAACAATGAGCTCTGAAGAAGGACAAAATTTCAAAAATATAGTCTGGTATTCCCTTAAAACAGGTTTTATGATTCAAAACGAGCAATATGTTGATAATACCATGATCAGCAGACTGCGGATTACCGATTATGACGGAAATAAAAAATTTGACAGTAGCATCTTTAATCCACCGGAAGATATTATTTTTAATGATTTTTCAACTGGTTTTGATAGCAATGAAATGGAAGACTATTTCTCTGACTCAGACGACTTCGATTTAGGAGATCTGGAAGATTATTTATCTGATTTAGGTCTTGATGATCTAGGTTGATTAGAGCTATATTAGACGGTAAAACTATAAAGGTTGTCGAAAAAACAATTTTTCGACAGCTTTTATATTTCTTATATTTTCTTTTCATAGTATAATACGCCCATTAAAGTTTATATCTCTATCGAGGGGCAGGGGGTATTATGCTATGGGCAATGAGCCAATCAAAGCTGCGGGAATAAACAGTATGACTTCTGCAGAAATAGAAAGATTGAATCAGCTTAACAAGAGAATCATAACCGTACCTAATTTTTTATCACTTTCCAGAGTTGTATTTCTTCCTGTTCTTTTCTATTTAATAACAATTAACAGAGCCGGCTTATTTCTGGCAGGTTATATAATTCTTGGCTCGACAGATTTTTTTGACGGTATCATCGCACGCAGATTTAATCAGAAATCAGATATTGGTAAAACGCTCGATTCAGTTGCAGATATCTTTTTCTATTTGTCTACTGCCTGGTTTATATATGCGCTTTATCCTGATTATATAAGGGCAAATAATGGTTTATTAAAAATCTTTTTTGCTGCTTTTGGTTTATCTTTAATTATTTCTACAATTAAGTGTAAGAAGCCTATTGTTATGCATACATATATACTTAAGCTCAATGCAGTTCTTGTATATTTTTTAATGATAGTATCTTATTTTGCAGATACAACTTATTTTGTAACAATTATTCTGGCAATATATGTTTTAGGATTTGCTGAGGAGATATATATTTTTATAAAACATGGAGATGTCGACCCCGATACTCCCTTTTTCTGGAAAATCATAAAAAAATCTTAATAAAAGTCTAAATATCTGATAACATGATATTTTGATAATTATAACAAATACTGTTATCAGAGGAGAAATTTAATGACTGCAAAAAATCCACTGGAAGTGGAACAGGTTCATAAACTTTTACTTAAATATAGCATTCCTGCAATCGTTGGTATGATGGTAACTGCTTTCTATAACGTGGTTGACCGTATTTTTATCGGCAACAGCAAGGATCTGGGACATGAAGGTTTAGCTGGAATTACCATAAGCTTTCCCATTATGATTATTATTCTTGCCTTGGGAATAATGTTCGGCACCGGGGGAGCTACGCTTTTCTCATTGAAGCTTGGCGAAAAAAAACAGCAGCAAGCAGAGGCGGCTTTGGGGAATGCTTTTATGCTGATGCTAATCACAGGCCTTGCTTTTACAATCCTGGGACAAATATTTCTTAAACCTGCACTGCGACTGTTTGGTGCAAGCGATATCGTAATGCCTTATGCAGTTGACTATATGCGTGTAATTTTTTTAGGTACGATATTCCAGATAGTCAGTCTGGGCATGAATAATTTTATCCGAGCCGACGGCAGTCCTAAATTTGCGATGGTAACTATGTTTTTTAGTGCCGGTCTTAATATTGTCCTTGATCCCATTTTTATTTTTGGACTAAGAATGGGAATGAAGGGAGCTGCCTGGGCGACAATAATCGCTCAAGGGATTTCAACTTTTTGGGTCATATTATATTTCACAGGTAAGCACAGCAATATTAAGCTGCGCCTGCATCAAATGCGTCTTAGATTTTCTATTTCTTTAAGAATTATCACTTTGGGACTTCCAGGATTTCTGCTCCAGTTTGCCAACAGTATTTTAAATGTAATTCTTAATAAAGGTCTTTTGATATACGGTGGTGACATAGCAGTTTCCGGCATGGGCATAATAAACAGTCTGCAGGCCTTGTTATATCTGCCTATCATAGGGCTTAAACAGGGAATGCTGCCAATAATAAGTTTTAATTACGGAGCAAGGCAGTATAAACGTGTCAGAACTACTGTTATCATAACAATTTCTGTTGCCACAGGTATAGCTTTGATTGGTTTTGCCTTGATTAATCTTTTCCCCAGACAGCTTATATCAGCATTTAATCGTGAAGAAGAATTACTTGTCTTTAGTACCAGAGCACTCAAGCTATGGTTATTCGGCCTGCCTGTAGTTGGTTTCCAGATAGTTGCTGCTAATTTTTTCCAGTCCATAGGCAGACCTTTTTCGGCAATCATTCTTACATTATCCAGACAGGTCATTCTATTAATTCCGGCAATTTTGCTTTTCCCACGCTTCTGGCAGCTTGACGGAATTTTGCTGGCTGCTCCTTTTGCAGATTTGCTTTCAGCCTTAATAACAGGTCTATGGTTTTATCTGGTTTTAAAGAATCTAAAACCTAAAGATAGTTTGCAAACCTAAAATCTTTCTGAATTTATCGCTGTAAAAATCGTTAAAAATGAAAATTTCAGTTATCACCGGTCAATTTTTTGCGGAAATTCAAAAAATTGACAAAAGCTTTGTATCTTCTCATTTCCCCTCTACTATATCTCCGACTTTTGCTTTTAGTATAAGCTTCCCATTCAGTGGCATAAAACTGTACCTTATCCGAAAATTCAACAGCTGTTTCAGGATTTGAAATATGCGTTGATTTAGCATCAGTGCTTTCTACAAGCTCAACAATAGCTTCTGGCACATCCATCATAGGGCAAGGGCGCAAAGGATCGGGGGAAAAAGGCTGAGCCTTTCTAAAAGCTCTGAAAAAAGGTGAGCGCATAGCTTCCTGCAAACTGACCTCATGAATATTAGAATCAGAATAATGACAAAAAGCACATGGTTCAACATCCCCATTTGCATTTATATGAATATATCCACTGCCTGCAGCTACACAGCCAAAAACCTTGTGCCCACTGTTAAATAAATCGATAATTGTAATCTGTTTTCTGACAGCATATTCAGATAATTTATTTCTGGCATATTCCCTTTGCTCAGCATTAAGGCAAAGCCCCATGTCTGCATCTTTACCGATAGGTCGGTAAGCAAAAGCCCAGCCGTACCAGGCTCCTTTTTCCAGCAAAAAATCAAGAAATTCATCACTTGTCACAGTTTTATAATTTTGACTATGATAACAAAGAGAAAAAGCGAAAGCTATGTCATTAGCTTTTAAAAGATCCATAGCCTTTACCACTTTATCAAAAGTACCTTTCCCTCTTCTAAAATCAGTATCTTCACGGAAGCCTTCAATACTTATAAAAAATGATATGTTACCTAATTCTTTTACTTTTTTGACAAAAGCTTCATCTATTAAAGTAGCATTGGTAAACAACCCGAAAAACATGCCGCTGTGCCGTTGAGCCAAAGTTAGAATATCATCTTTACGAATCATCGGCTCACCACCGGTAAAAAGTATATCCATCGTTCCCAGCTGCTCTGCCTGTGTAAAAATCTCATCCATTTTTTCCAGTGAAAGATTACGTGCATTATCATAGTCATGTGACCAGCAGCCGGTACAATTAAGATTACAAGCATTAGTAGGATCAATCAAAATATCTCTTGGAATACCTGTCTGATAACGGACGCTTTTAAAAAGTTCCTTAAACACTCTGAATTTAGCAATCGACATAAAAGAAGGAATTGATTTTGCTTCAAAGTAACGCCTGCAGCGGTAAACATAGTCTTTATGATGAGGATAAGGTGGTATTTCGTGTTTCTGCCCATTAATCATCAAATATCTCATTAAGCCGTTCTCCTCCTAATTTGAAGACTTTGCGGAATGCTTGCTTCCACATAGATTGTTTGCTGTTCAGTTATCTCCAGTGAATGTATTATCAATTCCGGTACAAAAGTATATATCTTTTCAAGATATTCCGAATTATATTGCAGCATATCAGGTGATACGAGCGAAATCTTGCCTGTCTTAAAATCCTCGGCATTTATTCTTAGCTGGTTTTCATAAATAGACAAAGTAGAAATAACATAATAATTAATTCTTTCAACCAAGGGAAATGGTATTTCTTCTTTTTTTTGCGGGAATAAGTCTGTAGCAATATTTGCCAGCAGCAAAGTTCCCGCAGCCTCCAAATTGCCATCCTTTTGTATTTTTATTTGAAAATTATCAAACCAGAATGATAAAGGCATCATTTCGTTCATCAGTGCATTTATCTCATTTTCACTAAGTTCAAACTCTTTTTCTGTGTAATCACTGTATATCCATTCGTAATCCTTGTATAAAGATACTTTTGATTTATCAGAGGACGCAGTAAATTCTTTCAATATTTCTTTATCCTGCAGCTCAAAATTCATTTCAAAACCAAGTTTCTCCACAGCACTTAGATAATCCTCATATGAATAATCAACATCTATATCTCTCACCTGATCAACACCTATTATAGAATGCAGCAAATATATAACCGGAATTGAAGCGATTAGCAAAATAGAGGCAACCGAAAAAGCGATCAACTTAAAACGGCTATATTTCGCCTTACCTGCATTTATTTTTTCAGCAGGCAGTCTATCCGATATCGTTATTTCTTCTCCACAGTTATTACATGCTTTTTGCTCTTCTGATAAGGAAGAACCACAAAATCTGCATATCATTATGTATATCCTTTCTGTCGTCACAGAATTTTATTTGTCAAAATATGCCTTATCATATCATAATCAAAACATGTATATTCATTAATTAGGTATTTATCTTAGCATATTTTAAGAGTCAAGACATTATTTGTCATTATTTTTTTAACAAATACCAACTTATATGATTTTACAGCTTTCTTTATCTATCATAATATAGTCATTGCAGTTATAATATTTTTACAGACATTATTTGTCATTTGTAAAAGGGAGGTTTAGTAATGTTTTGTAATCAATGTGGTTCAGCAATGCCAGACGATGCCGCTTTTTGCCCAATATGTGGTAGTAAGGCAATACCAGATAGTCCTCAGAGTGCAGATCCTGAGCACTTGCCAAATCCTGTTTATAATTCACATTCGGAACATCAAAAAGATCCAACACCTTATAGCTATTCAGCCTCTCAATATAATCAGAACGATAATCAGGCGAATCAACAATATCCGCCACAGCAATATCATCAGCCAGGAAATCAGATGCCCTATGCCCCCACTCCGCCGAAAGATAATCGAAAACTTATAATTATTCTTATTTGTATTGTTGCAGTGCTTCTTTTAGCAGCAGTCTTTTTCCTGGTCAGAGCTTTACTTAATAATGATTCAGATAAAGATGCAAAAACAAAAAGAGATAAAACAACAATTACAGAGACCAGAAAAAGAGATCGTGATGATGATTCAAAAACAGAAAAAACAACCAGTAAACAAGAGACTGAGCCGACAGAGATAGAGAAGACTAAAGAAACTACGGAAGAGACTACCAGAGAACCTACTACAACCCAGACAGCAGAAACGACAGAAGCAGACAGTCAGGCCCTGATTGATTACCTGCAAGGTGATTGGATCAGCCAGCAATGGCCGGACGGGACTCACTCTGTAATACAGATTTATTCAGGATATGAGGCTGTATGGCTGCTGACATATCCAGGAGCGGAACCTAATCCAGATTCATATTATGAAGGTTTTATAAATGGCAGCTGGTATGTTGAAGTTCTATCCTATGGCTATATGGATCTTGACTATGAATCAATTACTTTCTACTGGGATGATTTTGAAGACTTCACTATTTATTATGAAGCTGAGATAATAGATGAAAACACAATGATACTAACAGAGTATTATGAGGGAGAATCATACACTGAGCGATATGAACGAGTAATATATTAGAGTTTTAAAATTTCAAGGATAATCTCAATATTTACAAATATTATCTGAGAAATTTGCAGAGGAGATTTTACGTCTATGAGAATTGCTTATAACTACAAAAAAACCAGAAAAAGAAGTGGCAAGCCGAAAATAACAAAGAATTTTATATTGCAGATGGGTGAAGCAAAAGTAGTTTCTAACCCGTTAAAACGCCTTTTGAAAAGAAAAAAGAAACAACCCTTATTTAGAAAGTAAGAAAGGACGCCAAGAGTACATCAATTGCTGAACACAAAGGATATTTGCTCAAGCTACGGAAAACATAAGGTTTTGCAAAACATTTCATTAGAGTTGCAAGCAGGAGAGATTTTAGGACTTTTAGGCCCCAACGGTTCCGGAAAGTCAACTTTAATGAATTTATTAGCATTAATAAGAAAACCAGACTGCGGTCAGATTTATTTTGAAAAAACCAATGTTTGGGAAAAGCCGGCTGTGATCAGGCGGTTGGTTGGTTATGTGCCTCAGGACATTGCTCTTTTTGAAGAACTTACGGTACACGACAATCTGATGTGCTGGTCTCGTCAGAAAACGAAGACAGCAAAAAAACGCATTGCAGAAATTTCTGAACAGCTTGATCTGGAATCAATTTCAGGCAAGCGGGTTTCTACACTTTCAGGAGGTATGAAGCGCAGAGTCAATCTTGCTGTTGCTCTTTTAGATATGCCAAAGCTGCTGATTATGGATGAGCCTTTTGCCGGGATTGACAGTGAACATGAGCAGTCAATAGAAAACTTTTTGATCGAATTACGAAAACAAGGCATAAGCCAGATAATCTCCGGTCATAACCCGGAGCAAATTATCGAACTTGCCGACAAATTGTTAATTCTTAATCAAGGTATGACCGTTTTTAACGGCAGCAGTGAAGATTTTCGTAAAATCTCTGCAGTCAACTCTACTCGCCAAACAATGCAGAATATGCTCACAGGCAGGTTAGTATGAGATTTTTTCGCCTCGATCTAAAAAGGATGTATTCAGGAAGATCTTTGATTGCAATGTGCCTGATTTTGCCAATATTAGTGATATTGTTATTCTCGTCCATAGTTGTTCCTATGCTAAGGACATCTGAAAATCTTCATTATAATGTCGCAATATACGACGCTGACGGCAGTGAGGACGTAAGACAGTTTGTACATCAACTGGTAAATTCACATGCCCTGTCAGATCTGATTGTGGTATATCCTGTTCAGGATCTGGAAACAGGATATCGCCTGATTAAAGAAGATCAGGTGTCGGTACTCATACATATTCCTGAACAACTTTTTGAAAAAATTAAAGCCAGAGAAGAGGCTGCTATTGAAATCATAAGTCTTGATCGCCATGCTCTCGAATCAAGTCTTGTAACAACCACTTTGAATCAATCTCTGGTAGCTGTGGGACAAGGTCAAAATCAAATAGACGAAGCCAGAGATCTATTGCTCCAGCAAGGAATCTCTGCATTGGATGCCGACAGATTTTTGCGTACTACTACCGATATATCAATAAGTAATTATATGCAAAGACGTGATGTACTTGGCGCACAAGGAGCTGTTTCACCACTAGGAGAATATTTACCGATAGAGTATTATCTGATTGCAGTGTATATTTTCTTTGCAGCACTGGCGATGCTGCCCTTGATCCGCTTTACCAATAAAGATCTTCATAGCATAATTATGCAACGCGGATTGTTAAGTGAACTTCATAGCTGGAGATTTTACCTGATCAGATTATTGTCCGGCACCATCCTGATCTCTTCTGTTCTGGCAATTTTAATACCTGTCAGCAGACTGCTTCGTTTTGCAGATTTATATTTAGGTGCTGTTACTAGCAGCACAGCCGCAGTTTTAACAGCAATATTCCTTCAGTCACTAACACTTTCTGCGATGGCTCTAGCTATTGCCAGCTGGATCAGAAAAGCTGATTCTGCTATGTGGGTCGGTTTTTATTTTGCGTTGTTCATGGCAATAAGTGGTGGTGTCATTATTCCAGAAGGAGCTTTGCCGGTTTGGCTTTCACTTTCCGGAAGGTATCTTCCCCTTAGATCAGGAATGAGAGCTCTTAGCAATGCTGTTTTTAATTATGAGGCAACTACATTCTGGAGTGAAATTGTCTGGCTGCTGCCCTCTTTGTTTTTACTAACTGCAATAGGGCTGGCAGGATTCAGATTCTGCGAAAACAACAATACAAGGAGGGCTGATCTGTGAACTGGAAACAATTTTACATATCAAGGTTTATTCTCAGCCTCAAACATCCTTTTACAATGATGTTTATTATTTTAGCTATCATTGTCGCACTCTCTCTGGGGGCACTCGCTCAAGCGGATAATGACCCGGTGCTTAATATAGCAATTGTTCATCAGGATCAAGGCAGTTCCGGTCAAAGGCTAATTGATTTTGTCAGCAATCATTCTTATCTTAATGTTGAAATAACAACACAGCAGCAAGCCTCTATCTTGCTTAATCAGGATCGGTTGGAAGCTTATTTTATTATTCCTCAAAACTATTCGGAAAAAATGGGCAGGCGGGATTTTTCCAATTCAATTATTCCTGTGGTAGCACCATCTTCCAGATTTACTGCTGCAGTAAGCGAACCCTTCATAACCGGAACACTTATGCTTTACACTGAGCAGCTGGTATTTGACCGTACAAGATATTTTTTCAGCCAAAATGATATTCCTTATACTCAAGCTATCTATAATAGGCAAAAGCAAGATGCACAGGCGATTTGGACTGAAGGCTCACAAATTAAAGTTAATCAAATTACTTTGCAGGCTGAAGAAAATGAGCAAAAACAAAATAATAAAGCAAATGTATTCTCACAATTATCCACAGGAACAACGACAGCTTTACGCTGGTATGCTGCTTTATCTATTTTTTACATAATAGGAGGTTCTTCCTGGCTCCTTGATATTATGCGAAAAAACATTCTGTTGCGAATAATACAACTTGATATAAGTTTATGGAAACTTATATTATTATCAAGTCTGCCTCCTCTTTCGATCGCTACAGCTGGATTTTTGGTTACAGGATTTATAGGCATCAGCTTTTGGGGAGGCTCTGTTATGTCCGTCTTTCTTCTTTTGCCAGTATACATTATATATATGGCAGCAATTTCTTCAATTATGATTTTAATGTCAAATATGGTAAGTCAGCCTCTGACTTTTTTATTTGCTGCTCCTGCAATTACTTTTATTCACGCTATCTGGAGTGGTCTGATAGCACCTTTACCGCAATGGGCCAAAGTGCTGGAATCTATTTCGATTATTTTGCCAGGCTACTGGTTTGGCAATATAATCTCCAAATTTGAAACCATTTCAACCGTTGATAAAACGTCTCTTTCTGTAGGTTTTGAATCTGCAAAAAATTTATCCTCATCTGATGTAAATAATTTTCTCTTTATTTTAACAGGACTTTTGATTTGCAACACTTTCTGGTTTATACTTGGTTCAGGGTCTTATATTTTACGTGCCAAATCAAATAAAGGGAAAGCGCATGAGTTTAACCGCTAATATATTGTTTAATCTTTATGCTACTATCATAGCAATTGTAATTTTACTTCAGCGGCGCAAGCATCTGGATCGTCATTCCATGCAGTTCAAACTGTTTACATCATTATGCTTTACTTTGATACTGCTTCTTATAGTGGATATTTTCAGCCGCATGGATGGTTACGATTACAGTTTCTTTCCAATAGCTAACAGAATAGCAAATTTTATGATTTTCCTTTTTAATCCTATACTTCCCTCTCTCTGGCTTCTATTCGTTTTCGATCAGATAAATATTGGCGAAAAACAATTCGGCAAAATGATTTCAAGGCTTTCTGTTTTATACTTGATTTATATGGTCTTCAACGTAATCTCTTTGCCGATGGGCTGGTTTTACTCAATCGAGCCAGGCAATATATATCAACGCGGACCGTTGTTTTGGATACCACTTTTCTGGACAGTTGCACTCATAATTTTAACAGAATTTTTAATCATCTGGCGCCGCAAGCAAATTGACCACAAGCAGTACTTTTCCATGCTTTTCTTTCCAGTGCCTACAATAATAGGGATTTTTCTTCAGGCAAGATTTTATGGCATTCCTTTCTCATTAAATTTAACAGTAATATCACTTTTAATCCTGTTCTTGAATCTTCAGAACAAGCATATGAACATAGACTACCTTACAGGTGTAAGCAACCGTAAAGGGTTCGACGAAACCTTATTGACAAAAATCAGGGGAGCTTACGAAAGCCATTCCAGCTTTGGTGGTATCATGATAGATCTTAATGATTTTAAACAAATAAATGATATTCTGGGACATGATGTAGGCGATGAAGCTTTGGAAACAGCTGCTAAGCTGTTAAAAAGCTGTGTCCGTTCTAATGATACCATTGCCCGTTTTGGTGGTGATGAATTTATGCTGCTTATAGATACAACAGATTATCACAAGCTGCATAGCACAGCTGAGCGAATTATAGCAAGAGTTAATCATTATAATCAGGTAAGCACCAAACCGTACCGGCTAAGTTTTAGCATTGGCTATGCGATGTTCGATTACAAAAAACACAAATCGGCAGATGCTTATGTCCGCAATCTGGACGATCTGATGTATAAGCATAAAAGGCAGATCAAAGCTTCCAGAAAATTGAACAACTAGGCTCATTCGTCAGTCTTGCTTCCCCTGTTAAAATAACAGAGGCAGGCATTTATATAATCTTTATATAATAATTAATCTTTAATTTCTCCTCTTTTTTTGAGGTCACTCACAATTTTTTCGAAAAATTCTTTATCTATCTTAAACTTAAAATGATATACCAGATAACCGGCAACTATAAAAACCAATGGCAACACAAGCATGGCCGCTTTCATGATTAGAAGACCCTGTTCTGTTACCTCCGCAGCAGTTTCAGCTTCATTAATACCAGATATAATTACGGTAGCACCTGTGATTCCACTGGCTATAGCTCCACCCATCTTATTAATGAATGGTTGCAGGGAAAACGAAACACTATCATTTCTTTTGCCTAGCTTCCATTGTCCATACTCAATAGTATCAGCAAGGAAAACCAGCATCAGAAGCTGAATAAAGGCCTGTCCCATGAATAGAAGAAGTCCTGCCAGTCCAATAAAGATCATATTCATAGGAGAGAAAAAGAAAATAATATATCCTAGAACAACAAAAACAGTTGCACCCTGATAAAGTTTTTTGCGCGAAAAGTGCTTTGAAAACAAAGGGAAAAGAGAAAGAGCCGTAATCTGAGCGATGCCTAGAATAACAGCAAAAATTGCATACATCCCTTCATCTCCATAAGCGTATTTGAAGAAATACAAACCAAAACCGGTAGTGGTCATATAACCAATCATAAACAAGGCCATCGAGATAGCAGTAAATAGCAGCTGGTCATTTTTTACGATCGCCATAACCATGCCCTTGAGCGTGGTAGTTTCTTGTGTTTTAAAAATATTGCGCGGCTCTTTTACACCGAGCAAGGTAATCATCTGTCCGCCCCACATAATTACAACAACCATTATGGCAAAAACAAAGTAAGCCTGACGCATATTACCAAACAGTTCTCCCAGTGCAGCAGTTATTGGAACTATACCTGCTACAACAGTAAACAAACCTATGTTGGCACAAATTCTGGCCGTAGCACCTATCTTTTCTCTTACTTTTTGATCCATAGATAATGAAGGCAGCATTGACCAGTAAGCAATATCATTAACTGTAAAACTTATTCCCCAGCCTACATAAATAATTGCGAAAGTAACAATAAAACCGGTTCCACCTATACCTATATCGGTGAATAAAAGTATTGTAAATATGCCCGATACAAGTGCTCCGGAAAATATCCAGGGCTTGAATTTGCCAAAACGACCTTTTGTATTATCTACAATCGTACCCATAATCGGATCATTCAGAGCATCAAAAACTCTTGCGGCAAGAATAATGCCCGTAACCCACCATAAAGTACTGCTGCTGACCCTTAAAATATCGGTCAGATAAAATATCAGGTACATGCTAACCAGACTATAGAGCATATCGCGTCCAATTGTCCCAAGACTGAAAGTTATTCTGTTTCTGCTATCCCTCTGCTTGTTCATTGGCATGTCCTCCATCTTTTTCGTTAATTAGATACAAATGTGAACCAAAATCTCCCAACATTCGAATTCGATCGCTATAACCTGTACCCATATACTGGTTGTTGAGCATTATTCCTCTATGCAGTTGACAGCCTTTTGCCGTGTATGTTTCTACACAGTCTGGAAGAGTATAAATCTTCCCTGCCAATCGAACCAAAGGATTAACCGGATTAATATTTATGGGCAAAAGATGATTTATCAGACTGCCGAAACGTTCAATCGATAAACGCAGCGGCCTGGTCTCTACGACATACATTTTTTCTTCATCCAGTCCTACTATAGGCAAACTATCGTATCCTTCTGCTGCTTCCATACGTTTTTGATAAAACCCGGCAACGGCACAAGAAAGATCTGAAGAAACTACCTGCCAGTGAACTTTATTCTCTTTTTGTGCCGGCAATCTGTAAAACTTGCCAAACTGAAAAACCTTGCGATATTTTTTGTAAAACTCAATCTGCTCTTTAACTTCTCTTTTTTGCAAACGATTAAGGAAATTGAGATTAAACTCATAGCCAAGACAACCAAAAGCAGCAACCTGAAAACGGGTTGCCAATGATGTCTGCCTCAAAGTCTGTGAATGAGGTGAATCTGCAACATGCGAACCTATTGCAGAAAGAGGATAGAACATGGAAAGTCCACTTTGTATTTCCAGTCTTTCAATAGGGTCTATATTGTCTGATGCCCAGATTTGAGGAGAAAAGCAGAGCATGCCAAGATCAAAACGATTGCCGCCACTAGAACAGCTCTCAAGCAAAATCTCTGGTCTTTTAGCAAAAATACGTTTTAAAATATCATATAGGCCTATACAATAGCGGTGATAGAATTCTCCCTGATTTGAAAGAAGCGCAGAATAAACATCGCTCATATGACGATTCATATCCCATTTGACATAACTGACTGAAGATTCATCAAGTATACTGCCAACAGACTCAACAATATAATCACGCACATCACTTCGGCAAAGATCCAGTACTAGCTGATGTCTGCCTAAAGCAGCTTTGCGACCCGGCAGCTGAACAGCATATTCAGGATGAAGCCGATAGAGATCACTATCGGGATTGATCATTTCAGGCTCAAACCACAAGCCAAATTTCAATCCCATCTTTGCTAACTTGGCAGCAAAAGCAGGTAGCCCTGACGGGAATTTTTTACGGTTTACATTATAATCTCCCAGCCCGGCACGATCATTATCTCTTTTACCAAACCAGCCATCATCAAGAACAAATAATTCGACCCCTAAATTAGCAGCTTGCCTGGCCAGGCGCAATAATCTACGCTGATCAAAATCAAATTAATGTGCTTCCCAACTATTTGCTAGAACAGGCCTTTCTTTATAACGCCACAAAGGCGGGATAATGTGATTATGAATAAAATTATGAAAATTAGCACTCATGCCATTAAATCCTTGATTGCTAAAAGTCATTACAGCCTCAGGTGTTTCAAAACTACCATCAGAAAGCTGCCAGTCAAAACAATAAGGATTGATACCGCTCATTAATCTTACAAGACCGAACTCATTTTTCTCAACAGCCTCATAATGATTACCGCTATAAACAAGATTGAAGCCATATACTCTACCACATAGTTCATCTGTACCTTGCTCGGATAAAGCAAAAGCAGGATTATGACGATGACTTGAATTTCCAGTCAGGCTTTCACGTATTGTAACACCAACAGGCAAAAGCTGTTTTTGCCGCTGCCCTTCCCTAATCCAGCTGCCATGCAAAGTAGTGAGAGAAAAATTCCTATCAGGCATGTCTAGCATAAGACTCATCAGCCTGCGGATTTCGATAATTCTGCCCATTTTATTTACAAGAACAATTCTACGTGTAATCACATCACAGTCGGCAAAAACCGTATAAATAATTTTGAGTTCTATTTCGTAAAGAACTTCTTTCAAAGTGATTTCCAGATATTGCACATTATTATCATGACTATTATGCGCGCAAGGAAGGTTTTGCATCGGCAAAACGCCTTCGCCCGTGACATAACTGTCAAAAACAAAGTCGCAGACAAACGTGCCATCCGGCATTTTTAATTCTATCGGACTATGCCTGAAATCACCTTTACCTGTGCCAGCCCATTCAAGAGCAAGAGCATCGAGTGAATATGTTTCATCACTTTCATCATAAAGAACAGAACCACCCGTAACAGCCGTACGTTTGAAAACAAGAGAATTAATATCACATTTAACCGGTAATTTTTCACCATAATAGACATGCTCCGGATGTCCAAACGACGATATTTTGAAAATATAACTGGTATTATTAGTGTTCAGGTAAAAAGTATTATCAATCGCTTCAATCATTTTATTATCTCCAGCACAATTGCCTCATAAGGTTTTAATATACCGTCAAAAGTCTGCCTGCCATAATTAGACACAATCAAATCACCACGATGCTGAAGCCTTATTTTTTTAGACGAAAAACTAAGAAGAATCAACATTGTTTCACTACCGGATTTACGTTCATACACAATGTGACTTTTCTTTGCTTCAAGCAAATTAAAACTACCATGCAGCAATGCCGGATGTTCCCGCCGCAGATTTATCATGCAACGATAGAAATTCAATACCGAATCAGGATCTTTATCCTGCTTTTGCATATTAATCTTATGGTAATTATTGTTTATTCCCAGCCAGGGTCTTTTTTTGCTAAATCCGGCAAAAGGCTCTTCCGACCATTGCATTGGTGTTCTGGCATTGTCTCTGCTGCTTCTTTGCATCATTTTCCAGCGCAAACCAGCCGGGAAATATAATTTACGTGCCAGCCTGTCTATATTATGAGACTCAACATCTTGAAGCTGCTCCAGAGAAGTAAAATCAAAATTAGTCATACCTATTTCTTCACCCTGATAAATAAAAGGAGTACCTCTTTGTGTTAATAACAAGACAGCCAGCATGGTAGCAGATTCACGCCAATATCTGCCATCATTGCCAAAACGAGAAACACTTCTTGGTTGATCATGATTTTCCAGATAATTAGCAGGCCAGTACAAAGCCTGTTGCCAACGATTGATTATTTTACCAAAACGCGCCGGGTTGAATTTACGCTTAAACCATTTAACAATAAAATGATCGCTATCCATATGTTCAAAGGAAAATATCATATCCAGCTCTTCCCGCTCCGGATCGCATAATTCTTTTCCCATTGAAAGGGTTACAAAAACGGTCTCCCCAACTGTAAAACAATCATAGTCACTCAAAACATCTTGGCGTAATTTGCGAAGAATCTCATGGGTTCCCGGTCTGGATATATAGTGTTCATTCCCCGTAAGAATAAAGCGTTTACGCCCATCTTCAAGAGAGTCTTTATAAATTACATTAATGACATCGCAGCGGAATCCTGCAATCCCACGATCGAGCCAAAAACGCATTATTTTCTTTATTTCTTCAAGAACAGGCGGATGATTATAATTGAGGTCAGGTTGACCTTTGGCAAAAAGATGCAAATAATACTGACCGCTTTTATCGTCATAAACCCAGCAATCCTCACCGAAAAAACTTGTCCAGTTATTCGGCGGCTTATTGTTCTCTTTCCCCTCTCGCCAAATATAATAATCACGATATGGGCTATCTGGATTTCTGCTTTGCTGAAACCACTCATGCTGGTCGGACGTATGATTGATAACCAGATCCATTATTATCCTGATACCACGCATACCAGCCTGCCTGATCAATTCATCCATATCTTCCATAGTGCCGTATTCTTCATGAATATCGCAATAATCACTAATATCATAACCACAATCAACCTGTGGAGATTTATAAACCGGAGACAGCCAGATAACGCCTACTCCCAGACTTTTAAGATAATCAAGGCGACTGATAATGCCGGGAATATCCCCTACTCCATCTCCATTGCTATCCTGGAAACTCCTGGGGTATATCTGATATACAACCTCATTTTGCCACCATTTCAAATTCTGAACATCCGATTTCATGATAACACCTCTCAGTCTGCTGCAATCATTATTTATGTTGAACCAGTTACCATAACTACCAGTCTATAAAAGGATTATGAAAACGTGTACCTGTGCGAAAAGTCAGCCACATGCCAAGAGCAAACAAAATTATTGTCAGGATCATAATAAAAGCATCTACTCTGGTAAAAGGGCGTCCCGAATACCATGTTCTTTTCTTCTTTTTACCAAATCCTCTAAGTTCCATCGCATTACTGATAAGATCGATTCTTTCCAGCGACGAGAATACCAAAGGCATCAGAATTGCTGCAGAACCCTTGACCCTCTTATACCAGGCAACCTTACCCGAAAGCTCAATCCCCCTTGCCTGCTGCGCTTTAGAAATATCCTGATAATCACGCTGAACATCAGGTATATATCTCAAGGTAAGGCTTATGGCGTAAGCGATCGAATAATTAACTCCTATCTTATTTAGAGAAGACGCAAATTCACTTGGATGTGTAGTCACAATAACCAGAATAGCTATAGGCACCACAACACAATATTTGAGAAAAATATTCCCCTGATAATATATCTGCTCAGCAGTCAGCGTATAACGTCCTATACCATCCCAAATAATATTTCTCGTACCATAAATAGCAACACCTTGTTCCGGTGCAAATAAATAAATCGCCAGCAGATTAAGCCCCATAAATACCAGAAGCAGCTTAAAGATAAAGGATATCTCAGAAATTTTTGTTTTGGAAACGAAAAAAGCCGTAATGCCTATTACTGCCATCACAAGTAAAATTCTGGCATCATATGTTGTCATGGCAAGAATGGCCCACAAGAAAAAGAAAGCAAATTTTGTAGCACCGCTAAGTGTGTGAACAGGAGATTTACGATCTATATAAGATAGCATCAAATTACTCAATTCTCACGCACCTCCCTGTCAAAATGAATAAACCGCTGCACAAACCCCCTTGGATCATCAAGATTGCAACGAATTGCCAGATCATAAAGAGAAGTCCTTTTAAGACTGGCAGCCTGAATCAGGGCATCATCTGTAAGAACATTCGCAGGTGTATCATCAGCAAGTTTAACGGAATCAGAAATTACAATCGCTCTTGTAGTATATTCAAGCATCAAATGCATATCATGCGTTATCATTAAAAGGCTAAGCCCTATTTCCCTATTCAATTCAAGTAAAAATTCCATGATCTGAGTATAATGATAAAAATCCTGACCTGCCGTAGGCTCATCCAAAATCAAAAGCTGTGGTTTTAATACCAGAATTGACGCAATGGTAAGTCTTTTTTTCTGACCAAAACTAAGAGCACTTACAGGCCATTTCCTAAAAGGATACAAACCACAAACCTTCAATGTCTGGTCAACACGTTCCCTGACCTCTTCCTCCGGTACTTCGCGAACACGTAACCCCAAAGCAACTTCATCATAAATCATCGGCAAAGAAATCATCTGATTGGGATTTTGCATTATATAGCCGATTTTTTCAGCACGTTCCTTAATTGAATCTGTCATCATATCCTGTCCGCAATACTTCAAACTACCTTTCTGAGGTTTTTCAAAACCACAGATCAATTTAGCCAGAGTCGATTTACCGGCTCCATTTCGCCCTACAAGGCTAACCGCCTCACCTTTACCGATAGCAAAAGATATATCATCAACAACAAGCTTTTGCCGTAAATCCTGCGGATAGAAAAAGCTGATATTTTCTACTTCAAGAAGAGGCTCAAGCTTTTTTTTCTCAGGAGAAGGAGGGAGACCGACATCCCATTTCTTTAATTTTTCGCCAGCAACAGACAATTCCAGAAAATTTACATTCTCAGGTCTTATCTCTTTTGTGATTTCGGCACCTGAATAACGTAAAGCAGTAAGATATAGCGGTTCTCTTATGCCGATTTCTCTTAACAGATTGCCCTCAAGCAGTTTATCAGGCGATTCATCTGCAATAATACGTCCTTTATGTACAACAACAATTCTATCAACACTGCGAAAAAGAACATCTTCTAAACGATGCTCTATGATAACAATAGTTTTATCAGTTTTCTTGTGCAGCATATCAATCAGATCAATCGCATGCGTACCGGCTTGAGGATCCAGATTGGCTAAAGGTTCATCAAACAGAAGAATATCCACTTCATCAATCAGCACACCTGCAACTGAGACACGTTGTTTCTGACCACCTGATAAATCCTGAGGAGCTTTATGAAGCTGGCTTTCAATCTCAACCAGATTTGAAACTTCCAGTACACGCTGTCTCATTTCAGGCTGCGGCACACAATCATTTTCCAGTACAAAAGCAATGTCTTCACCAGCACTTAAGCCGACAAATTGACCATCAGGATCCTGAAGAACTGTTCCGACAAGTTTAGAAATATCAAAAATACCTTTAGACAAAGCATTATCACCAGAAATTGTTAACTCTCCCTGGCATTTACCCTTAAAAGCATGAGGGATCAAACCGTTAATACAATGCGCAAGCGTTGATTTGCCGGAACCTGAAGGCCCCACAATCAGAATCTTTTCTCCCACTTTGATATCAAGATTAATATCATACAAAGTAGGCTCAGACTGACTGCGGTATTTGAAGCTAAAATCCTTAAAAACCAGACTGGAATCTATCATTTACAACCCCTTGATTAAATATTTTGGTTAAATATTATAGCAAACGTCAGGTCATACTTACTGACCTGACGTTTAACAACGGCTCTTTTCTGCAAAAACAGCAAATGCAAATTTTTGCACATGCAGTTATAAATTCGCCAGATCTGTTTAGTTGCTTTCATCCGCATCTTCTGTCAGCGAACCTTCTTGGGTTCTTGTTTTGGAATAACCTAAAGCCAGCAAGGTTCCAACAATAAGTACCACGGCTATATTAAGGCCTGCGGCAACAAGTCCCTGCAAATAAACCTTTTCAGCAGGCTCCTTGTACATCAGGATATCAAGCGATGGAGCAACCCCAACCCAGACTACAAGATTAGCAATGATCTGAACAACATTAAAACCAATAATCTGTCTGGCATTAAAACGACCTTCTTCTATTTTATAAAGACGGTAGAAAACACCAACAATAAATCCAAAGCAGGCAGAAGAAATAACCCAGCTCCACCAGATACCAAATCCCCAGGTAAGGTCAGTCAGAGCGTGGCCAATCAGACCAATAAGCAATCCGGCAATCGGCCCGAAAATTGCTGAGAACAAAGCCAGAATACCAATAGCAAGATTAAGATTAGTATTGGGAACACCTGACGGTACAGCAACAAATCTCATTAAGACAAAAAATATTGCCGCTCCAATACCAATGGCGACTACTGTACGGATACTAAAAATTTTGTTTTTCATGGTTGCCCTCCTTAGAAATAAGCAAAAACTTCATTTCAACCGTTGTCTTATTATTTTTTATTCAAAAAGACAAACAGCCGCAGAGCCAGACAGCCGTTTATCTTTGAAAACAATATCTCCCCCAACTCAATCATATACCAATTTAGGAGCACGTCTCATAGTGATTTTCCAGTTTGTACCTGTACCTATACTATAAGCCTGAGCAAAAGAACCCTGATTAATAGCAACCGCCATATTACTCAATGAATTAAGATAAACCAGTGATTCACCAACATTCACATCCGCAAAAGATTTTGCATAAACAAGAAAATTCTTATAAACAGCTCTCGTATCATGCTGTATATCAACCTCAACACGGCCGCCAACAGGAATATTAAGTTCCCTAAACATATTCAAAGAAATATTTGTCCATAAGCTGCCGAATCTGACATCGAGAACATCAATTGTTCCACTTACACTATCACCTGTTTTTGCCGGCTCGACAACATTTAACTGCACAAGAGAATCTAAAGGCAATTCAGGCCCTATCTCCGACAGCTTGCTAACTCCTGCAGCCAGACGAGCGCCAACATAAGCATACACATCTCTGCCATGAAATGTATATGAAAGCTCAGCATAAGGAGAATGATTCTCAGCCTCTATTACATGCCTTGCCTGTTCAAGTCCAAGCATTCGGATAATATGCGTCAATGTACCATTATCCGGTGTAACAATAATTTGACCTGTCTTAGTCTCAACCGCAACACTGCGCCTGTTGGAACCAACCCCCGGATCAACCACAGATACAAAAACAGTTCCCCGAGGCCAGAACTGGACAGTCTGGATCAAACGATAGGACGCCTCCCAAACGTTGTACTGCGGTATATCATGAGTCAGATCATAAATTCTCAAATTTGGATCAACGGAAAACGCTACCCCGTACATAGCAGAAACGGCACCATCACTAATACCAAAATCAGACTGAAAAACTAAAGCTTTTTTCTCAGAAACATCCATTTGGCCACCTACCTCCAACACCAAGCAGAAGCATCAATAGTCAACATTGTCATAGGAAAAAATACAGTTCAAACAGAAAAGCTCTGTTTTAATTCATTATAGCAATAGGATCGGTTTATGCCTATATTTGTTTTTGTGATGATGGTGAGGATTTGGATATGGGGGAGGAAAAAAGCCTAAACCTAGCCTATGTCTTAGAGATTGTTTTTTTGGCATTTTTTTGGCAAGCTGTTTTTGTTGTTAATTTATCACTTGTAGTAACTATATTTGTTGATTATGCATTATTTTTTAAAACATTATTATAGATATAATATAAATTCATTTCATTATAATTACAGTGTTTACAAAAAGGGAAACTTATGATAATTTTAATTATGAGCTTATACCATACCAAGGGATTGTCGGGTTGTTATAATAAGGAAACAAACCGCAAAGCTCTAACGCCTTGCGATTAGCAAGGCGTTATCTATTTATAAAGTTATGTAATTTATTAATTTAAGCTAGATTCCATTTTACGATTTTAATCGTCAGAGGTTCAAGATGAAATATGCAATAGGTTTAGATGTTGGCATTGGATCAGTAGGATATGCAGTAGTGGCATTAAACTCCGTTGAGGAACCATGCGGAATAATCCGTCTTGGGTCTCATACATTTACTAAAGCAGAAAATCCTAAAACAGGTGCATCTTTAGCGGAACCACGTAGAGAGGCTAGAAGTGCAAGACGAAGAATCAGAAGAAAGAAGCACAGAATTGAAAGGTTGAAAAAATTAATTGTATCAGCCAATATACTTTCTCAAGAAGAGATCGATAGTTTATACGATCAAAACGATCGTGATATTTACAAAATACGCGCGTCTGCTCTTGACAAGCGAATAAGCAATTCAGATTTAATGAGAGCCCTACTGCATATTGCTAAAAGACGAGGATTTAAATCAAACAGAAAATCTGAATCATCAGATAAAGAAGCAGGAAAGCTTTTATCTGCTGTAGAAGCAAATAAAAAGCTAATGGCTAAAAAACAATACAGAACTGTCGGTGAAATGTTCTACAAAGATGATATATATAAATTCCAAAAAAGAAACAAGGCTGAAAGTTACCTTTCAACAGTGCATAGATCAATGACCGAAGAAGAAGTCAAAAAGATTTGTGAAAAGCAAGTTGAATTAGGAAATAATAAAATAAAGGCTGAATTCATTTCTGAATTTCTTAAAATAATGCTGGGGCAAAGACCTTTTGATGAAGGCCCAGGTGGCAACAGCCCCTATTCAGGTAATCTAATTGAGAAAATGATTGGTTCGTGCACATTTGAAAAAGATCAAAAACGTGCAGCCAAGGCAACTTATTCCTTTGAATTATTTTCGCTCCTGCAAAAAATCAATAGTCTAAGATTAATAGATAATGGACATAATATTAAATTAACACCTGAACAAAGATTGGTGATAAGGGAACTTGCACACACCAAAGAAAATCTAAATTACAATCAAATTAGAAAAGCGCTTAATTTGTCCTCAAATTATGTTTTTAATTTTGTTAACTATGATGATGGTATCGAAATTTCCGAAAAGAAAACAAAATTTAATCAGATGCAGTCCTATCATAGAATTCGAAAAGCTCTCAACAAGATTAGTAAGGATCGTATTACTTCTTTGACTAAAGAGCAAAAAAACGCAATAGGTTATGCACTTTCTGCATATAAAACAGATAAAAACATTATAGATTATCTGAAGAATTATGATTTATCAGATTATGAAATCACAGCAGTTTTGGAAATAGGCAGCTTTAGCAAATTTGGACATCTTTCCATAATGGCATGTGATAAAATCATACCTTTTCTTGAAACTGGTCTTGAATACGACAAAGCCTGTTCAGAAGTGGGCTATGATTTCAAAAAAGACAGTGGAAAGGAAAAAAGGTTTACTCTTCCTAGTACGACAGATGCAATGGAAAGCATAACAAGTCCTGTGGTGAAAAGAGCGGTATCACGGACAATAAAAGTTATAAATGCCATTATAAGAGAACAAGGTTGTAGTCCAATATATCTAAACATAGAACTAGCAAGAGAAATGTCCAAAGATTTCCAAGAGCGCAACAAAATTATTAAATCTCAAGAAGAAAACCGAGCACTTAACGAAAGAATAAAAGATAGAATTAAAAACGAATTCGGGAATTTAAACCCAACTGGACTTGATATAGTCAAACTAAAACTTTGGCAAGAACAAGACGGCAAATGTATTTATTCTCAAAAACCAATTTCTATTAATCGTTTGTTTGAAGCGGGCTACGCAGATGTTGATCATATTATTCCTTACAGCATCTGCTTTGATGATTCCTATAAAAACAAAGTGCTAGTTCTTTCAAATGAAAATAGACAAAAAGGTAATCGCCTGCCATTACAATATTTAACAGGTGAAAGAAAAGATAGATATATCGTATATGTTAATACTACTGTAAAAAATTTAAGAAAAAAACAAAATCTATTAAAAAAAGAATTAAGTGAGGAAGACAAAAATAAATTTAAAGAAAGAAATCTTCAGGATACAAAAACCATGTCCAGATTTCTATATAACTACATACGCCATAACTTGTTATTTGCGGAATCACATACAGGGAAAAACAAAAGAGTAACAGCTGTAAATGGTGCAGTTACATCGCACATAAGAAAACGTTGGGGAATTCAAAAAATAAGAGAAGATGGTGATATACATCATGCAGTCGATGCTCTGGTTGTAGCTTGCACAACAGATAAAATGATCCAAGAAATATCTAGATATTATAATGTTCGCGAATCATACTATGTTCAATATAATAGCACAAGTTATGAGGTTGATAAGGAAGGTGAGGTCCTTAAGGAATTTCCAGCTCCCTGGAACGGTTTCAGAGATGAGTTAACTGCAAGAACAAGTAATAACCCTTCTGAATTATTAAGCAAATTAAACTTGCCCTATTACAGAGGAATAGATTTGTCAACTATCAAACCGGTTTTTGTATCTAGAATGCCTAGAAGAAAAGTAACAGGAGCAGCTCATAAAGAAACCTATCGTAGTGCGAGACTTAGCAACTGCGGATATACAATTACTAAGACGGCTTTGAGTAATCTAAAACTAGATAGTAAAACCGAAGAGATATTAAACTACTATAATCCAGAGAGTGATAAATTGCTCTATGAAGCTTTAATAAAAAGACTAAAAGTTTTTAAAGGTAGTGCTAAAGACGCTTTTGCTGAACCTTTTTTCAAACCCAAAAGTGACGGAAGCGCAGGTCCTTTAGTGAAAAAAGTAAAAATCATGGAAAAATCCTCCCTCACAGTACCTGTTCTTGAAGAAAACGCGGTAGCCGACAATGGCAGTATGATCAGGATAGATATTTTCCATATAGATAAAGAAGGTTATTATTTTGTGCCGATATATACATCTGATGTTGTAAAGCCCGAATTACCAAACAAAGCAGTCATTTCAAAAAAACCTTACTTTGACTGGAAAGAAATGAGCGACAAAGATTTTATTTTTTCAGTCTACCCAAATGATTTATTATTTGTTGAGCACAAAACTTCTATTGAACTAGAATTAGCCAACAAAAACAGTTCTTTACCTCCTAAACATAGCATTAAAAAAGGCTTTTTCTATTTTATTAAAGCAAATATATCTTCTGGAGTTATAACAGTGGAAAATCATGATAGTACATACAAAAAAGGAAGTTTAGGCATTAAAACTTTAGAAAGACTTGAAAAATACCAAGTAGATGTATTGGGTAATTATTATAAAGTCTGTAAGGAAAAAAGACAGGGGTTCAAAAAAAACGGAGGAGAATATGTCTTACAGGAAAGTAATGATAGCAAGCCCTGCACTGATATCAACCAAGGATGAACAATTAGTAATAAATACTGATTCGGATCATCACATACCAATTGAAGATATAGATATATTATTGATAGAGCAGCATGGTGGCAAAATATCCATTCCTGCTATAAGCAAGCTTATGCAAAATGGTTCGTCTGTTATTTTTTGTGATGAAAAGCACCTTCCTTGTGGTGTTTTACTTCCATTTGCTCAACATAATAAACCTTTAAGTGTTTTAAATGATCAATTGAAAATGACCGAACCTTGCAAAAAAAGAATATGGCAAAAGATAGTAATTGCAAAAATATATAATCAAGGCAACTGTTTATCTCTTTGTAAAATGCAAGAAAAAGCAGATTATTTATATAGTCTAATTAAAAAAGTATTATCTGGTGATACAAGTAATGTTGAAGCTACGGCGGCAGCCTTTTATTTTCGCAGTTTATTTGGAAAAACTTTTTGTAGAGGTGACAGCGCAAATTGCATAAATGCAGCCTTAAACTATGGCTATGCAATATTAAGATCATATATAGCACGAACATTATGTACATACGGATTCACCCCTTACATAGGAATACATCATCATAATTATCTAAATCAATACAATTTGGCAGATGATTTAATTGAACCATTCAGACCAATTGTTGATCTATATGTTAAGCAAAATATTTCTGTAGATGATTCTATGAACACAGAGATGAAATCATCTCTACTAAATCTTTTGAACCATGAAATAGTAATGAATGGTCAACGCCAAAGCATTTCATATGCTATAGAAATAGTTATAAAAAAATTAACTCGCTGTTTTAGCAACAACGAATCAATTATCGAATTTCCAGAATTAATTGAATTAAAAATGCATAGATATGAATAGTTTTATGAGATTATTAGTATTTTTTGACTTACCAGTAAAAACAAAAAAAGAACGCCGCATAGCTACGTCTTTTCGAAAATTTTTGATTAAAGACGGCTATCATATGGTGCAGTTTTCTGTCTATGCTAGGGTATGTAATGGCACCGATGCTGTTACTAAGCACAAAAACAGACTCTATAAAGCTCTGCCAGATAACGGCTCTATTCGTTTGCTAATAGTTACAGAGAGACAATACGAATCAATGGAGATTCTAGTTGGTGATTTAACAGAAAGCGACACACCTTTTGTTTATGAGCAACTAACTTTATTCTAGATTTTTCCATTTTTAAAAGAAAAAAAGCCTGTAAACAAAGTGTTTCCAAGCTTTTCACTCCCATCAATTATATCATACCAAGGAATTTCGGGGAGTTATAACAACAATTCCGCGCTTGATATCCATATTTCTATTATATCATACCAAGGAATTTCGGGGAGTTATAACCCCAGAAATGTTAATGTCGCCATTTTCGCCATTATATCATACCAAGGAATTTCGGGGAGTTATAACATTTATCTGGTTCTCATGTCAGCTGCTGTCATTATATCATACCAAGGAATTTCGGGGAGTTATAACATTAAATCCTTCCTGGCTGCTGATTTTATTATTATATCATACCAAGGAATTTCGGGGAGTTATAACCGATCATTAAACTATCCTCCTAACGGTTGTATTATATCATACCAAGGAATTTCGGGGAGTTATAACAGCATTCGGACGAAACCGTCCAGCATATTTATTATATCATACCAAGGAATTTCGGGGAGTTATAACGTTTATATTGCAAGCTTCAAAGGCGTTTTCATTATATCATACCAAGGAATTTCGGGGAGTTATAACTTACTGGTGTCGGCGGCGCTACCGCTTACAATTATATCATACCAAGGAATTTCGGGGAGTTATAACTTTGCTACTCTTTTTGCCAGGTACAACAATATTATATCATACCAAGGAATTTCGGGGAGTTATAACATTTTTATAGTCCTCCATTTTGATTTTGTTATTATATCATACCAAGGAATTTCGGGGAGTTATAACTTTCTAAATGCCTTCTAAGAATTCCATTAAATTATATCATACCAAGGAATTTCGGGGAGTTATAACAATTTGCCGGATTTGGTTTTTACGTGAGGAATTATATCATACCAAGGAATTTCGGGGAGTTATAACGAGCAGGCAGGCCAGAGGCATGTTAAAAGAATTATATCATACCAAGGAATTTCGGGGAGTTATAACTAGTTCCGATAACAAAACAATTTTACATAATTATATCATACCAAGGAATTTCGGGGAGTTATAACTGGTGCTGGCACCGGTTGAGTAGGGCACCCATTATATCATACCAAGGAATTTCGGGGAGTTATAACCTCCAATCCGGCCGCGTGCAGCCGCCTTACATTATATCATACCAAGGAATTTCGGGGAGTTATAACAGAGCTGGGCATGCTGAACAAGAAGAACATATTATATCATACCAAGGAATTTCGGGGAGTTATAACACTATTGCGACGATTGCTACTATCTGCACTATTATATCATACCAAGGAATTTCGGGGAGTTATAACCCGACAGTCACAGTACCGCTGCCGAGCATGATTATATCATACCAAGGAATTTCGGGGAGTTATAACAAAGTAAGCGGCGAAGCCTTCATCTGTGTAATTATATCATACCAAGGAATTTCGGGGAGTTATAACACCAATTCGGACGAGGTTGTGAACAATCTAATTATATCATACCAAGGAATTTCGGGGAGTTATAACTGCCTGACCATCCTTCCGAACTGCCTGCCAATTATATCATACCAAGGAATTTCGGGGAGTTATAACTGATTGCTGTTTCAAGGCCTTCATTTGATTATTATATCATACCAAGGAATTTCGGGGAGTTATAACCGGCACAGACGACTATAATAAGTTGATAAAATTATATCATACCAAGGAATTTCGGGGAGTTATAACCTGCACACTGATTTTGTACCAGCGTTAAATATTATATCATACCAAGGAATTTCGGGGAGTTATAACTTGCTTGGAGTGTTCGTGTAATCCCTAATGATTATATCATACCAAGGAATTTCGGGGAGTTATAACTTTTTAGGGGGTTTTATGAAAATATTTTTAATTATATCATACCAAGGAATTTCGGGGAGTTATAACATGACCTTTGCTGTGATGATGGCAGTAGATATTATATCATACCAAGGAATTTCGGGGAGTTATAACATCGGCGGTAGCTTCACTGACCCGATCGACATTATATCATACCAAGGAATTTCGGGGAGTTATAACTGCTGACTGCGTGGCTCGCTCTGTTCCTTGATTATATCATACCAAGGAATTTCGGGGAGTTATAACTTGTTGGAAGAGTGAGACCAACTATAGTTGATTATATCATACCAAGGAATTTCGGGGAGTTATAACATCTCAATAACTTCCTTGCCAAGCTCTCTGATTATATCATACCAAGGAATTTCGGGGAGTTATAACATAAACATCAACTTCATCAAAAGAAAGCTGATTATATCATACCAAGGAATTTCGGGGAGTTATAACTGCGTTAATCTGGCTCTATACGGACTATGAATTATATCATACCAAGGAATTTCGGGGAGTTATAACCTCATAACGAGGACCAAAGCAGGAAAGACAATTATATCATACCAAGGAATTTCGGGGAGTTATAACTGGAATTGCTAGTTGATAGACCGCTTTTCTATTATATCATACCAAGGAATTTCGGGGAGTTATAACAACGGATCAGTGCCGGTTTGCTGCTTTGATATTATATCATACCAAGGAATTTCGGGGAGTTATAACATGCCTGATGGCCTGAGCGGCGCGGCTTCGATTATATCATACCAAGGAATTTCGGGGAGTTATAACTTAATATCTGATTTTTTGTTTTACAATCGGATTATATCATACCAAGGAATTTCGGGGAGTTATAACGCAAAAGTTTGCGGTAAAGATATATCTCATATTATATCATACCAAGGAATTTCGGGGAGTTATAACGTAGATGTACCTTTGCCTGACCCAATGACAATTATATCATACCAAGGAATTTCGGGGAGTTATAACACTTACACGATCGATAAGACTGGCAAAAGAATTATATCATACCAAGGAATTTCGGGGAGTTATAACCTTAACCATTGTGTTGGAATCTATGCCCAGATTATATCATACCAAGGAATTTCGGGGAGTTATAACCGAGCGCCTGAGCGATAAATGTGCCGACTGATTATATCATACCAAGGAATTTCGGGGAGTTATAACTAAAAACATCATGAAAAAAAATGATGTTTTATTATATCATACCAAGGAATTTCGGGGAGTTATAACCAATACACGTTACTTGCAATTCAAAATTAAATTATATCATACCAAGGAATTTCGGGGAGTTATAACTTGGCAATATCAGCAGTGATAACAAGGTGCATTATATCATACCAAGGAATTTCGGGGAGTTATAACCGCAAAAAGTTCCAGAAGCTCGTAATCGTTATTATATCATACCAAGGAATTTCGGGGAGTTATAACCAATCAGAACGGAAAAAGTTAAAGCATTCGATTATATCATACCAAGGAATTTCGGGGAGTTATAACCCGAACCTTAACCTTGCTGCCGACTCTGACATTATATCATACCAAGGAATTTCGGGGAGTTATAACTTTCTCAATCGCCGCTATAGCCTTATCTCTATTATATCATACCAAGGAATTTCGGGGAGTTATAACACCAAAACAGATCAGAAATTCAGTCCGTTCATTATATCATACCAAGGAATTTCGGGGAGTTATAACGAAAATCCCGCGCTTGATATCCATATTTTTATTATATCATACCAAGGAATTTCGGGGAGTTATAACGACATCAATCGGCGGACTGCCTGAACTCAAATTATATCATACCAAGGAATTTCGGGGAGTTATAACCTTGCGAGGGCGTGGATTGAAACAAGTTATATTGTATCATACGAAATTCGTGAAGAAGTCAGAACAATAACACTTTTAACCTCCACTCAATTTTCTTAAACGAATGATTTCAGATTATAATAACTTAAAACTATTATTAATCACATTTTTCAAATCTGCATGCTGTAATATTTACAATTAAAATAAAATTGAACATTTTATGTCTCTGCCTACCGATTGTTTTAAGACTATGCTACGAACTTTTTATGATTAATCGCCTAAGCGGGACACTCTATATAATTTAATTCAAGCCTAGAAATGCATTATTTGCAGGCTTATACAGGCTTCTTATTATAATTCTTATCTGGTACTTAGTACCAGACAAGGATATAAGAATAATCCTTTGAAGTGTTTTTATATCAGCACCTTTGACTATTTAAATCGATAATCTTATCTGGCACCAGGCGCCAGACAAGCATCTAGGCAAATACGGCTGTAAAGACCTATTGCCAGATGTTCTAAAGTTTTTTCGATTTAAGATAGAGTGTCCCTCTGTTCCCCCGTGGTTGCTTTTCTAAGATAGAGTTCTCTGAATATCGTCTTCTATATTGTGCAGAGATAAGGTTGAGTATTTCCTCAAATCTAGTTTATAATAAAGTTTGCTTAATGAAACAATTTTTCTACCAGTATAATTATCTGATATAAGAGGTTATTTAATATTATGAACATAATATCTAAAAGAGAGAATGAAAAAGAGCTTGTGGAATTGATGATTAAAATTTATTGTCGTCGGAAGCATAAGAATTCCAAAGAATTATGTGTTGAGTGTCAGAAGCTTTTTGATTATGCTGCTGTTCGTATTGATAATTGTCGTTTTATTGAGTCCAAGAGTTTTTGCAGTAAGTGTAAGACACCTTGTTACTCAAAGGATATGCGTTCTAAAATAAAAGAGGTTATGAAATTTTCCGGACCTAGAATGTTGATATATCACCCTATAATTGCTATTAAACATATGCTGGTGTAATTGTGATTTCACTCAAATAGTTTTTTTAAGTTGTTTCTTTGTAAGCGACGCCCGATTACATTTATCATCCCAGAACCTTTTTGCTCTAGTTCTTCTGTATGGATGCCGCTTTTTGTAGCATTTAAAAAGATCATACTGTCGCCCTTAGTATTCAGCTGGCCTTTTATTCGCAGAACATCTCCATACTTACCGCTGCATGCAGTAGTAGCAATAAGGTATGCTTGTTCACTTGTGTAGTTTTGTTTGGGGAAAATAGTTGTACTTTGATAAACATATGAATGGTTGATATCTGCACAAATTGCCTTTACAAAACTAGGTTTGCAGGCATAAAGCGAATTAAAGTCAATATTTCCAAGCATACTATCGGTTAAAAATAAAGGAGATTTAGTTTGACTTCTTATCATTTTAAAAACTGTTTTATGCAAAGCTTCTGAATTACAGCGGTTAACAATAATGCTGCCAGTTCCGCACAACTGAGCAGTAAGCAAAGCTTTGTCATCTTCTGTTAGTGAAGATAATATACTTGCATCCAAAACTGTTGCAACAATGCCTATCGAGCAATCGAACTGCAGAGAAGGAGCCTTAATTACTTCAAAAAAATCACCTAAAGTGAACACGCCGGATGGTTCAACTATAATATGGTCGGTCTGTTCAGCTAAATCTAAAAGCATTTGAGCAAAACCAGCTTTCATTGTGCAACAAATACAGCCACCAGAAAGTTCTTTTACCCTTACTCCACAGGAACTAAGCAGTGCAGAATCCACACCTGCACTGCCGAATTCATTTTCAATAATCACAAAATTTTTGCCTTGTTTAGAAAGATATTGACAATACTGGCGAATAAGCGTAGTTTTACCTGCACCCAAAAGTCCTGTAAACAGATCAATAACAGCCATTTTTAATACTTACCATAAGTCTTTGCTATTTCAACCATACGAGCCGCGCGGTCAAATGATGCATTTGAAGGATATTCACAACCAGTAGCCAGAATAAAGCCGCCACCTTTTGCCATATTATCTATTTGTTCTTTACATGCTGCATCCCATTCTTCGTCTGTTGCCGTTACAACCATTGCAGGTGGTATGCAGCCAATTAAAGTAATGCTATCACCATATTTTTGTTTGCATTCGGCAAAATTTGCACAATCATCAGGTGGATAAAGGAAAGATATAGCAACAGGCTTCATACGCTCTATTTGCACATCGAAGTAAATATTCTGACCACAATTATGAACCATTACAGCAACACCACGATCATGACAAATCTGTGCCAGTTCTTGTACCAGTGGACCTTCCATTTCATCCCACATTTGTTTAGACATTATAGATCCGGAAGCAAACAAAGTATCGAACATTACCGCAGCAACACCAGTGTCAATGATGGCATTTACGTAGTCTTTTAGCGTTTCGTTGATTTGTCGTGCAGCTTCTTTAACTGCATCAGGATCATCATACAAATCCATATACATGTCCTGTTGATTGCGCAGCATAGAAAGCACGCCGAGAGGACCAAAAACAAAGCCTACAACTGGTTTGTCCTTACCAGAAGCATTCACCAGTTTGCGGCAAACATCTATATGAAACATCATACGTCTAGAGTTTTTATAATCTACTTTTTTTATTTTGGCATAGTCTTCAATTTCTTCGATTAAGCACTGAGAATAGTCTGGATGTGCAGCTTCTTTTTCAGGAAAAATCAGAGGTTGTCCCCAAGCATCACATTCGACTGATAAGTCTACCAGCGTAACTATACAATCCTGTTCGAATTTTTCAGCAGCTGCAAGTAATGCTTTAGCACAAATATCGGAATCATTAGACCATTCCTCATAAGTTGCGTTTACAAGATTACGTGTTACACCACTTAAAATAGGATAAACAGGAACATGGTCGGGCTCTTTATGTGATAAGGTTGTCAGGATACGCTCCATTGAATTCATTTAATATTCCTCCATATTTTGTAGTAAAATCACTATAAACTTACAGAGTAATGCTTTCTTGTAAAATCTTATCTTATATAGTACTTTTTATAGATATTATGAATATAAAATTGCAAACTTAATAAAGCAGCAATTGCTAAATGCCCAGCACCAGTTTTTTCTCTTTCACATTAAATAGTTCTAATTCTATACCGTAAGTTTCTTTTATAAGTTCACTGGAAATTACATTTTCCGGCTCACCCTTGGCGAGAACGTTGCCTTGTGGTGAAAGAACTATTACCTCATCACTGTAATGAATCGCCTGGTTTATATCATGGAGTATCATTACTATGGTTAGATTATGTTCTTTATTAAGGTTTTTTATTATTTTCAGTATTTCTATCTGATGACGTATATCCAGATATGTTGTCGGCTCGTCCAAAAATAATATGTTCGTTTGCTGTGCCAGAGCCATGGCTATCCATACTCTTTGCTTTTGACCTCCGGACAATTCGGAGAGAAGACGGTTCCTGTAATTGCTGGTTTTTGTTATTTCCAGAGCCTTCTCGACTGCGATTTCGTCTTCCTTAGTTTCTGCCTGTCCGAATTTATGGTAGGGAGTTCTCCCGTATTTGACTAATTTTTCTACAGAGATGTCGTGCGGCGCTACGTTGTTTTGATGAACAATTGCTACTTTTTGTGCATAATTCTTCAATTTGATTTTCTGTATATCTTTATTTTCCAGTTCTATAGTTCCTTTTTCCGGCTGTAGTGATTTTGTCATCAAATTGAAAAGCGTCGTTTTGCCGCAACCGTTTGCTCCCATTATGGTTGTGATCTTCTCTGCTGCTACATCCAGGGATACATCTTGAAAAACTTTTATCTGGTCATAGGAGAAACTTAAATTATTTATTGAGAAAACTGCTTTAGAGGCCATATATCTTTGCACTCCTTCTTAATAGAAAAATGAAAAACGGGCCGCCAATTACAGCCATTATTATAGATGGGGATATCTCATAAGGGTATGCAATCACTCTACCTAATGTATCTGCCGCCAGTAGAGTAAAGGCTCCTAGAATTGTGGAAAAAGGAATCAATTTTTTGTGATCCGATCCTATAATAATTCTGCCTATATGAGGTACAATCAGTCCGAGGAAACCTATGACTCCAAGCACAGCGGTTGCGATACTTGCTAATGCTACAGCTACTATTGATATCAAAATACGAATTAAGTTTACATTGATGCCTAATGAGCGTATGGTTTTGTCTTCCAGAGCCAGAACATTACAGTATCTGGAAACAATAAGTGATAGCAACAGCCCTACTAAGACATACCAAAACAAAATACTCACATCCTGCCAGGTTTTCATGGATATATTAGCATTTACTATGTTGGCGACACCGCTATAGCTGTTTCCTGTAATGGAGTTTAGTGAACTCATAAGTCCGGTAAAAAGAGCGTTCACAGCTACACCTACAAGTATTATGCGTAAGGGGTTTAATGAGTTATTTTTCCAGGCAAGAAAATATACTATCAAGCAGGCTATCATTCCTCCTACAAAGGCAAAAAAAGGTATGAAATAATATAAAGCAGGTAAAAATGCTGAGATTATAACTGCTGATAGACTTGCTCCTGCACCAATGCCTATAATGCCGGGATCTGCTAAAGGATTTTTCATAACAGCCTGCAGAAGAACACCGGACACGGCCATAGCTGCTCCGCCAAAAACAGCTATAACAATACGTGGGAATCTTAAATCAAAAATTACATTTACATCGCTGTTATATTCTAAAAATAGTCCTTTGAACAGTTCAACCGGTGTTACTTTTATACTGCCTGTATTTATTGAAATAAAAATCATAATTAGCAGCATAACTGTTATGGTAAAAAAGGCAAGAAAGCTCTTTATTTCTTTAGTCATTGACTGCATCTCCGTAAAAAATATCGTATAACTCTTCAAGTGCTTCCTCGTAATTGAATTTAGCACTCATACCAAAAAGACTGTGGTCGAGATCATAGACTTTTTCGTTTTTTACTGCTCCGAAATGTTTCCAGATTGTATTTGTTTCAAATTCTTCTGCAAACATTTCTTTTACCGACTCGGGCAAGGCATGTGCTGTACGGAGAATTATGTCTGGATTTGTTTTGGACAAATCCTCTGTATTGACATTTAAGAATTCTTTGTCTTCTTCTGAATAAACATTAATACCGCCTGCCATTTCGACAAGAGAGCCTACATAGCTTTTCGGTGTAGCAACTATATAAGATCCGGGCAGTCCCATTAATACAAGTACGGTTGGTGATTCTTTGCCATCTGTTTTTTCTTTGTATTTTTCATAGAACAGTTCAAAATCATTTATTAGATCTTCAGCAAGATTTTGACGGTCGAACATATACCCTAACTGGCCGATAGATGTATACATTCCTTTGACACTTCTAAGATCTAAAAAAGCTGAATTGATTTCTGCAGCTTCATATTTGGGTTTTAAATCTGATAAGAGGGTAACAGGGCTTAGAATCCAGTCTGGATCTAGTGATTTTACTATTTCCATATCCGGACTCATTGCAGTTCCTATTACAGTGGCATCATCGTACCTTGACGGAATTACACTTATTTCACTTGAAGGCACACCTACCAAATCTATCTCCAACTTGTCAAGAATATCCACAACAGCCGGTGAAGTCCCGATTATTCGCAGATTATCCGGATTAAGTTTTGGTATTTCGTCACTGTAAACATTGTTTTCATCCGAAGAGCATGCCGATATGTTTATAGCAAAAGCCAGGCAAATAAGTATTGAAATTATTTTTTTCATGTTTTTTTTGATCTCCTGCGTTTTATAAAAATGTATGCCGGTATAGATGCAAGAGCGATAAAAATAAGAACAAGGATTATTATAAGTGCATTTTTTCCAAGCGGCGGCTTTTGTTCAGCCTGTGCTTTTATCTGATAAATCTGCAGCCCTTCTTTTTCAGAATAACTCAAGGTGTCAATCAGCGGTTCTGCTTCATATTCTTGAACCTCGGAATTCTCATCTGAATACTCTGTCTCGTTGCTATCGCTCTGATTCGTTTTTGATTTATCACCATTGGCTAATTCATCATCTGAAACATCAGTTTCTGTTTGGCTGCTTTCTGGTATGTCAGCAGCAGTATCAGAATTATCAATTGATGTATTGTCCGACGCTTCTGTTATTTGAGCGGCGCCATTATTGTTTTGATTTTGTGTTTCTGCTGTTATATTATTTTGTGCATTAGTTGTCGTGCTTGGCTGGGTTTGAGTATTATTGTCAGTAGACTGCGCAGGCAAATCAGTCTGTTTTGGCTCAGAAACTTTAGTAGTTTCCTGAGTTGTTGGCTGGGTGGTTTCTTCTATTTTTATATGCGTAACAAAGTCTGCACTACCTGCTTTCAATCCAGAAAATGTAATGTAAAAAACAACATCTCTGCCCATTGGCCCTACATAAAAACTAGTTCTGACAATAGCCTTCTCGCTGGGTATCTCAAAACGAAAATCAGATCTGTTATTGCCCAAATCTTCTTTTACTATTGTCGAACTTACATCTCTAAATGCAGAACTGCCATCTTTTTGCACTTTAAAAGAAAAATTACTGATATTGTCCATCAGGTTAAATCTTATAGTTGCATAATGCTTACCATTACTATCTACCTCTATCAAGGCAGTTTTATGCAATGCACTTTCTGTCATTGCTTGCCCTATTTCTACATTATTTCCACTATCTTCAATTACACCTGTTACAGGATGTATATAATGTGAAGTTGATATTGCAGTATATATTCCATGAGAAGCAGCTAATGCTTTTTGGGGAGTTAGACTTATCACAAAAGTAAGTATTAAGATAAAACTGCAAAAAGACATGAGTACTTGTTTATTTCTTGTCATTTTAGACTCCTGTAAATTTAATGATGATTAAAAAAAGTAGTTTTATATAGTTGCGAATCAAGTTAGCCTAAGCTAACCTGAGGACAAAAAAATTCCTTTCTTTTCTACTCTAATATTTTAGCCTTATAAGGTCAATAAACCTTTTTGTTGCCCCTATGCAACAAAAAACTTATATTTTCAAATATTTGCTCTGCAAAATAATTATTCTCGAGAGTTGCGTCATGGCAACAAAGTTAATCTGTTTTATGCGCTGAATTATCTTTTTTATAAATAAAGTACAAAAAAGGCTTCACTATCAGGCATATGAACCTTACCTGCACTGCAGGATAATTTCACCCTTACCGAACCTTGTATAATATTATTTTTCCCTATACGTACAAAATTTAGTGAGGAAGCGGGAAAAAAGTATGTGTTGCCCTCTTTGCCGGCTTCTTTATACTCTTTGCCGGCAAGATACTGCATATTTCTCAGAATACCTTTTACCTTTAAACTACCTAGGATCGATATATGCTCTACTTGTTTTGCATTTAAAGAAATAAGTCCATTACCATTCTTGACTGTTAATTCTCCAGAGCTGTCAAACCCTGCATTTGCCATTGATGGACTTAAGCTGGAGCTGTTATATTTCTCCTGTTTGAAAAACATAAAGTCGAAGGGATAAATTCCATCATGCATTTGCTCACACAAGTCTTTTCCATTCATCTGAGCACTATTACCAAAAAATTTCTTCAGCTGTCTTATTTCATTATATTTTCTTATTATCGCGACTGTTTCATTTGAACTTTCTACAGCTAATATCAGTGCATCTTGTTCTGCAATTTTATGTTGAAGACCTTCGGAGATCAGCCAGCTAAAATAAATTTCTCTTTTGGAGGAATAATCCATGGCGATTTCATATCCGTAATCAGTTAAAGATATTGTCCTGTCAGGATTGCGAGATAATAAATTCTTTTTTTCAAACCAGTCCACCGAGCGGCTTATAGTTGATTTTGCAACGCAAAACACTTCGGAAAGATGTGTTACATTGCTGCTTCTTCTGCCCATTTGTGTCAGGCAAATAAGTATTCTTGCCTTTAAAACAGACATTTCCTGCTGCATGATCTACCTCCATGATACAAACTCAAGTTAACCAAAGCTAACACAGATGAAGATTATCACATTGCTTTTTTACTGTCAATATTATTTAGCTGGCATGCCAATTTATTATATAATTAAAGCAAATTCACATTTGTACGATATAATATATATGGTAAATCTATCTAACAAGGCAGGATGCATGTTAGTGTGTTCAAAATTATGCAGGAGGCAAAAAATGAGAGTAAATGGTAATGAGAACGCCTACAATCAGGCTGGGAAAACACAAACTTCGGATAATGTAAATCAAGGCAAGAGCAATAAGGCTGGTGCTGCAAGCAATCAGCCGCCACAAGGTGTGGACACAACTGATAAGTACATACCTTCGCAGCCTAGTGAGACCGATTCCAAGTCGGCAGTTTATAGCAAACCTGATCAATCCACAATAGCAAAGTTAAAGGCTCAAAGCGAGCAAACATATAGTCATCTTCGCGAAATGGTAAGACAAATGCTTGAACGTCAGGGAATGACTTTTAAGGATCTGGAGGGTTTTGATGGCGAAATAATAGTAGACGAGCAGACCCGTACGGAAGCTGCTGCGGCTATTGCAGATGGTGGTGCCTTTAGTGCTGAAGCAGTCAGTGACAGAATTGTTGAGTTTGCTAAAGCAATATCAGGGGGAGACAAGAGCAAAATAGATACTTTAATGTCAGCTATTGACAAAGGATTTAGCGAAGCATCAAAAGCTCTTGGTGGTCAGCTGCCCGACATCTCAAGTAAAACTTATGAACTGATTAAACAGAAAATGGATGCATGGATTAACGAATAATGAGTAATAGACAGAAATCTTATAAAGCAATAATTTTTGATATGGACGGAGTTATTATAGACAGTGAACCTTTCTATAGATCTAAGTTCGTAAAATTTTTCGCAGATCATAATAAGCCTTTTACCGATGAGGTAAGAGGCTTACTTACAGGCGCTTCCAGCAAAATGGAATTTGAGATTGTCAGCAGATACTGGGGCGAGGAAATTGAACCGGCAAAACTGCGGGAAATGTACAAAGAATCTACAGATGGCATGCGGCCTGATTACAGGCAGATCATTTTTCCGGATGTTTATGATGTTTTGGGTAAAATAAAGGAGGCAGGTTTTATAATGGCACTTGCCTCCTCTTCTGGAATGCCTACCATAGAGCGTGTGCTCAATGCTCTTGAATTAACAGACTACTTTCAGTCTATTGTAAGTGGGCAAATGTTCGCACAAAGTAAACCTCATCCAGAAATATATCTTCACTCTGTTGATGCAATCGGATTAAAAGTTGAAGATTGTCTGGCTGTCGAAGATTCTACCTATGGTATTCAAGCTGCAATTTCCGCAGGACTTGATGTAGCTGCTATCAAAGACCACCGTTTTGGTTTTGAACAGTCCAAGGCCACCTATATGCTGGAAAATCTCAGCGAGATTTTGCCGATTATTTTTCAGCAAAATACAAAGCAGAAATATTAACATTGTAGCTTGTCTCTTGATTAGTATTTTCCCAGTTAATATCTATTGCTTCAAAGACAATCATTACTTTTACGTATTGATTGTCTAAAGTATAATGCATATCCTCAGCAGGCAGAGAAATCTGATAAGTTCCTGCTTCTTTTGCTTTTTCGGCAATTGGCTCCAGAAAATCCTTCAGGCTTTGATCAATGATAACTTCGTTATCTCTGGTTATGGTAAGTTGCGGCACACTGGGAGTTTCATATTTTTGTGTCTTCCAGTTTATTTCATAGTCTGCCTTGTCTGTGGAAAATTGTTTTGTTATATCAGTTGTGTCGATATCGCTTGTAATTGCCAGTTGATATTCACTAACATCAATAACTGCTGATTCATGCCATACCCAGGCGGCTCTTGGCGTGCTAATCCAATCACCATCATCCCAGCGGCTTTGAAATCCGTAAATCGTGTTGAAACGTGAATTAATATCTTCTTGTTCAGGGAACCACGAGGGCAATTTAGTTCTGCTGTCCAGTTCGGCAAGGTAAAAACTTGCTTCAGTTATTAGAATCTGATCCGTTTTTTCCGGCAGATTGTTTTCAGGCGCAGCAATAATTTGATCATTCTGGAGCATATTATTTTTTTCAAGCACAGCTCTTAGTCTTCTTGTCTGTGATCCTGCTGTAATATCGTTAAAACCGGTTAATGGCAATACACTGACAAGAATCAGGGCTGCTGCCAGCCAGGCCGTCAGATGATTGAACTTAACAGGCCTCACTAGGAAAAAAATTGCAGTTGTGAAAGCAAATATCCAGATTACAATGGCAGCATATTCACCTGCTTTAATTCCATACAGATTGATCTGACGCAGAATTGCTGCCGCATCAACCAGCAAGAAAACTATTGCCGTGACCGGGTAAACTCTGCGGAAGAATTTTGCCAGACCATTGGCTGAATCTGCAACCATAATGGTTAGCCATACACCTAAAAGTACATAGCCGCTAAAAATTGATGCTAATTGTTCAAAGGGCGGCCAATCCCCTGTAACTACCATCCTTAAAGACCATAGTAATAATACAAAAGACAAAACCATTATGATAGGAATCATTACATAAACAAAAAGAACTTCAATAAAACGGGCCTGTCTCTGGGAAGATTGTATTTCTTTGAGATCAGTGTTTTTGTGAAAAGCGGGTAGATTGCCAAGGAAAAAAGCAAAGCCCAGAAATGCACTCCAGGTTGAAAGATGCTGATACACATCATAAGGCATATCGTTATATAGCAAAGCTTTTACTGCAGCTGCAATAAAATTAGATCCACCCATTACTACAAGCATATATAAAAGAGCTATAAAGAAAGCTTTATGCAGCATAAAAAAGCGTTTGTTGAAATCTGTGTTATCTTGCTTATAACTAATTATTATCAGCATACCAATTACTGCAATTACAGAAACTGCAAGCACTCTTATAACAGTAAGCTGTGGAATTCGTTCATCTATAGGTTGAATGAGAAAATACAAAGGCAAAATTACAATAAGACCTGCAAGGGAAATAAGACCGGCTTTTTTCGTTTCTGTTCTTGTCTGCAGCCAGGCAGTAAAGGCAAGTCCGATTAAAGCTGTTAACACAAATATCATTTGCCATTTGTCAAATAATACCGGGCGCCAAAGATTATCATCGGCAATTCTTATACTGGTTAGAATTGCAAGCAAAGTAGCCCCTATCATAGCAGTTGGATATTTCTGATAAGAATACAAGGCACCTTTTAATGTGCCTAGAATAGCTTTTTTTATAACATTCATACGAATCCCTCGATTCTATAATATATTTACTGATTTACTATACCAGTTCCTACTTTAAGCAATATACCTTATGCAAAAACATTTCCAGCTCAATAGTTACTGAAAAAAGGGATATCTCGTGGTTTTAAAACCTTTTTGAAATATCCCTTTTCTTTATACTATTTTATTGTCCGATAATCAATTTATTTTTATGCCCTATGTTGTCACTTTTTTAGTACAAACATGATTTTTTGAAAATCATCTGAAAATCATCTGAGATTCTCAACCGCGGCTCTTTCAATTGCCAGACCTTTGGTATAGCGTTCAAAGAATTTATTGAAGCCTTCAACATCGGCCGGATCAGGAGTGAGAACATCTGCTTCTTTGCCGGCAAAAACTTTATTTTCCAGATAGGATGTCAAAGTTTCACCAGCTGCTTTATTAATCATATAAGCACCAAGCAATGCGATTCCCCATGCTCCGCCTTCACCAGCTGTTTCCATAATCGATATAGGTACACCTGTAGCAGCACCCATCACACGCTGGCCTACTTCCTGAGCCTTAAAGAATCCACCATGTCCTCTGATCTCATCAACTTCAACATTTTCCTGTTCAATCAATATTTTCATTCCGGTTTTAAGTGCTCCTAGAGCGGTGAAAAGATGAACTCTCATAAAGTTGGCAAGATTAAAGTTGCTGGCTGATGAACGAACAATCAAAGGACGACCTTCTTCAAATCCGGTCATGTGCTCACCGGAAATATAGCCGTATGAGAGCAGACCACCGCAATCAGGATCACCTTTAAGAGCTGTTTCCAGCAAGGTGTCGTAGAGCTTGGGTTTGGGAACATCAAGACCTAATGCCTTGATAGCCTCGGCAAAAATCCCCAGCCAGGCATCATAATCGGAGGTACAGTTATTAGAATGAACCATAGCTACCATATTTCCTTCTGGAGTAGTAACTAGGTCAAGCTCACTATATGCTTTGGATAATTCTTTTTCCAAAACGATCATCGCAAAAACTGAAGTTCCAGCAGAAACATTACCGGTTCTGACTGCAATACTGTTAGTCGCAACCATTCCTGTACCTGCATCACCTTCCGGCGGACAAAGAGGAACACCAGCCTGCAGATTACCTGTAGGATCAAGCAGTTTCGCACCAGTTTCAGTAAGATATCCTGCAGTTTCTCCGGCAACCATAACTTTAGGCAGTATATCGGCAACCTTCCATTCAAAACCGTTCTTACTTATATGCTGATCGAATTTATCAGCCATGGAGAGATTATAATTTTTATTAACTGAGTCGATAGGGAATACACCTGAAGCCTCACCTATACCTAGTACTTTTTCCCCAGTGAGCTGCCAGTGTACATATCCTGCCAAAGTAGTCAGGAAATTAATCTGGGAAACATGCTCTTCTTTGTTTATTATAGCCTGATACAAGTGTGCTATATTCCATCTTTGAGGAATAGGATAGTTAAACAGTTCAGTCAGCTCTTCAGATGCCTGACTGGTAAAATTATTTCTCCATGTACGAAATGGAACAAGCTGCTTATCATTTTTGTCAAATACCATATATCCATGCATCATGCCACTAAATCCTAAAGCACCTAATTTAGTGATAGTAATACCATATTCTTTTTTGACATTTTCAGCCATTTTCTGATAGCTGCTTTGTACGCCTTTCCAGACGTCTTCCAGGCTATACGTCCAGATATTGTCTATATGACTGTTCTCCCAGTCATAACTACCTGAAGCGATCGGGAAATTATCTGTGCCTACAAGCACAGTTTTGATTCTGGTTGACCCCAGTTCAATACCAACAGACGTTTTACCACTTTCAATAGCAGATTTGATTTCAGCAGAATTACCCATAACAAATATCTCCTTTCAGATTTCAGTGGTATTATATCAAAGATAACACCTTATAGCACGTTAGATTCTCATACTTTTTCTTTTAGCAGACCGGTTCTATATGCTTCAACCAGATCCAGAAGTTCGTCTATTTCCTGCTTTATTTCTATGCCTTCATCAGTATCTGCCACAGTTATTCTATATGGCATATTCTCAACAATCTGCATTACAGGTGAAAAATCTACTGGGCGCTTATCTTCATCCACATGAAAAGGCAGATGCTCGGCAAGTGCAAGGTAACGGGAATTATATACCAGCGTATAGCCACCTATCCCGGTCTGTTTTTGATAAGCTTTTGATATACCTCCGTCAATAACATATAAAAGGCCGCCGCCTTTTACCGGACTTTCTCCCGCTTTCAATTTAACCGGCACATGACCGTTTATTATATGCGACTTTGTCGTATCCATATCAAAGTCTTTTAGTATTTTTTCGCATACTACACGGTCATCTAGTTGTTTATAATAAGGATTCATTACTTCCTTATGTGTTGCTTTATCATCAACCAGATAGCGCTCCAATGTAGCCATTCTGTTTTTGCCAAAAAGAGGCGACTTAGGGCCACACCACAAATACCATAAGAAATCTCTTGCATCGTACTGCTCCTGAGTATGTGCGGGAGCAAAATGTGCTCTTCTAACCTTGCTGTCTATATAGTCAAGATAGTCTTTGCCACTGTAATCTTTTCCATCAAAATTAGCCTGATCAAATTCACCTTCCGGTGTCATTGGTATGCAGCCGTGATAAAGAAGATTGCCATTGATTTTTTTGTACATTGACCCTTTATTATACAAAAAAGTAACATGTTCCTGCAGCTTTCTGCCATGTCTGAAAGAAATAGCTATCGTTCTGATCAGTTCTTCTTCTTCGGGCATAAGTTCAAGTGGATTCCGGGGATTAATCGTCGGGAACAATCTATCCTTGAGCGGATAAGTTTTTCCCTGTATTTTTATAGTGCCGTCATCTATATTGATTGATTCTAAAATACAACGGTCATTCATATTATATTCAGGATGTCTTTTTACCAGTTGACCTTCAAGCTTAAATTGAATAACAGCTATAGCTTTATGCATCTTGGCAGCCAGAGCAATATCTACCGGATCATATTTATTTTCGTCAAGAATATGTGGTTTAAATATTTCACAAGGATCATCACGATATACATGTGAGGCAAAAACCGACAGTGACCGCAAATTTATATTATAACCATCTTCCAGCAAATCAAAGTTATTATAACTGATTCCCAAACGTACAACATTAGCAACGCAGGCAAGACTTCCTGCTGCTGCACCCATCCAGAGAATATCATGATTGCCCCACTGTACATCTGCATCATGAAATTCTATAAGCGCGTTCATAATAGCGTCAGCTCTTGGCCCTCGGTCAAAAATATCCCCTATTATATGCAATTTATCTATTGCCAGTTTTTGTATAGTTATACAAAGACTTGTTATAAAATCATTCATCATGCCAGTTCTGGCAATTGATGCAACTCCGGCATCAAAAAATTCTGCTTTACTGGCAGAATCAACATGCATAAGCTCATCAAGTATGGTAGCAAACTGTGATGGCAGTTTTTTCCTGACCTGGTAACGTGTATATTTTGCTGAAACATTATTACATATTTCCAGAAGTCTGAATATGGTTATTTTATACCAGTCTTCTTTCTCCTGTCCTTCCAGATCAACTCTTTCCAGTTCTTTCTCTGGATAATAAATCAGATTTGAAAGAGCAATTCTATCCGCCTTGGAAACAGATTTAGAAAAAAGATCATCTATTCTTAAACGTATAAAACCGGAAGCACTGCGAAGCAAATGAATAAAGGCTTCATGTTCACCGTGCAGGTCACTAAAGAAGAATTCTGTGCCTTTAGGTAAACTTAAAATAGCATTTAATCTTATGGCTTCTGCTGCTGCAGCATGAATCGTCGGATAATCTCTCGACAAAAGCTGCAAATATCTTATATCCAACATACAAACCCTCCATCAGGCTTTTTTGAAACAGTAAAATTTCTTTGGAAATCTCATTTCGATTGTATCCAATCTTCCAATGAGCTACAACAACTATATGATAGCAGATTATGGCTCATTTGGGCATAAACAAGAAAACTACAAAGACAGCAAACTTCGAAACTCAAAAAATACAATAAAAAACTGGAAAAATGCTTAAAAAAGATTTTCCAGTTTCTTATTTTTCTTTAGGTCATTGAAAGTAAATGAAAAGCTGAAACCTTGTCAGTATATTTACGTTCAATTATTTAATTTTCTATATTTACTTAATCAGTCACAACACGTTTGAGAAGTCCCTCAAAGGCACAGCCATGACGGGCTTCATCTTTTGCCATTTCGTGCACGGTATCATGTATGGCATCATAGCCGAGTTCTTTTGCTCTTTTGGCGATTGCCATTTTACCAGCTGTAGCTCCAGCCTCTGCATCGGCTCTAAGCTGCAGATTCTTTTTAGTATCTGCAAAAACAACTTCGCCCAATAATTCAGCAAATTTCGCAGCATGCTCTGCTTCCTCATAAGCTATTCTTTTATAAGCCTCTGCCACTTCAGGATAGCCTTCACGATCAGCTTGTCTGGACATAGCCAGATACATACCTACTTCGGTACACTCGCCCATAAAGTTTTCTCTTAATCCCTTGACAATCTCTTCGTCAAGACCTTCGGCTATACCTATCCTATGTTCATCTGCCCACACTCTTTCGCCTGAAAGTTCATCAAATCTTGAACCATCTGCGCCACACTGTGGACATTTGCCGGGTTTCTCACCCTCTGCTGTATAACCACAAACCTGACATACGTATTTAACCATTTCCCTTACCTCCAGATGTCTTATTTATTATTGCACTTGGCACAAATCCCCTTAAAGACAATATCATGCTTTTCAATCTTGAAGCCGTTCATATCTTTTATCCTTGAAAGCATATCACTGACATAGTCGATTTCGACATCATAAACACGCCCGCATTCTTTGCAGAGCATATGATAATGATCACTGCAGTTAAAATCAAACCGATCAGCAGAGTTAGGCACTTCTACCCTTTTTATTTCACTATTATCTGCCATTTGCTTAAGATTGCGAAATACAGTGCCTCTGCTTATATTTGGATATTTGATTCGAACATATTCATAGATTTCATCAGAAGAGGGATGTATTTTGAGCTCATTTACAGCTTCATAGATAACCTGCTTCTGAATAGTCGATCTTTTAGCACTCATGAATTGTCTCCTCGCTTATTAGTACCTTGTACTATATAGTATTCTATACGATTATTCTGAATTGTCAATACTAAATTTTTCTAATACGTCCACTGTCATTTTAATGTAAAACAAATCTGTTCCGTCCGTATAATCAAACACGTGGTATTATAATGATAGAAGCTTAATTTTTTATTTGAAGGTGATCTTCATGGCAGATTTTGGTTTTATGAAAATAGGCAATAGACGTTCTAGCGGTACAGAAAATGAATATAAAAATATACAACGTTTTTCTCCGACGCCAGACTATGGTCTTAGTGAGGATCAGGCCAGGGAGCGTTTAGAAGCCGGTCTTTATAATAAGGAAGTTCAATCACCTACCAAAACAACTTCTCAGATAATAATCGGCAATATTTTTACTTATTTTAATTTAATCTTTTTCGTCATAGCGGCAGCATTAATTATTGTTGGCTCCTACAATAATCTTATGTTTATGGTAATAGTTCTTTTTAACCTTGCTATTGGCACAGTTCAGGAAATAAATGCCAAAAGAAAACTTGATAAGCTTGTAATTTTGAAAGAACCTATCGGCACAGTAATTCGAGAAGGAAACATTTACGAAACACCAACCAATATGATGGTCTTGGATGATATTGTCATTTTTAGAGGCGGAAATCAGATTTTTGCCGATGCTATTGTGTTGGAGGGCGAAATTCTTGTTAATGAATCCCTTGTAACAGGTGAATCCGATGAAATACAAAAGAAGCTGGGAGACCTTTTGCTATCCGGCAGCTTTGTTATAAATGGAGAGTGCCGTGCCAGACTTGATAATGTGGGAGAAAACTCATTTGCCGCCAAGCTTACTTTGGCAGCCAAGAAATCAAAAAAACAAAAACCGGCAGGTATGATGAAATCTCTAACAAGGCTTTTGCAAATTATAGGTGTTTCTATAATACCTGTTGGTGCTCTTCTCTATTGGAGGCAGATTGATACCTTGGGCTTATCAGTCAAAGAGAGTGTGGAAAATACAACCGGAGCGCTTGTCGGAATGATCCCCGCAGGATTATATCTTCTGGTTAGTGTTGCCCTTGCCGCAAGTGTTGTACGTATTGCTCAGCAAAGGACGGTTGTACACGATTTTAATTCAGTAGAAACTTTGGCAAGAGTAGATTTACTATGTCTTGATAAAACCGGCACAATAACGGAAAACCACATGCTGGTGACAGATCTGCTGCCAGTCTATGATCCGGATTTTGATAAAGGAAATTATAATACTCCTATTGAAAAGATCGAGTCCATTCTATCAGATTATGCGTCCAATATGCCATCTGACAACTCAACTATGCAGGCAATCAAGGATAAGTATGGTTATACAAACTATCGAAAAGCTATGTTTGTTCAACCATTTTCTTCCAAGAAAAAATATAGCCTGGTTTCTTTTGACAATGATGAGATCTATGTTTTAGGTGCACCAGAGATTTTACTATCAGCAGAGCAAAAATCATGTATGAATATGGTTCAAAGACAGCTCGAAGACGGTAAAAGAATTCTTTTATTGACAAAAGCCGCTGTTGCTGAGGGAAATCAGATATCAGGTCAGCCGCTTGCTTTTATTGCTCTGGAAAATCCGATAAAAGCCACCGCCAAAGAAACTTTTGCTTATTTTGCATCACAGAATGTAAAAATAAAAGTCATATCAGGTGATAATCCGCAAACAGCTTCTACTGCAGCAATAAAAGCCGGGATTATTGATGCCGGAAATTATATTGATGCCACAACTTTGAATACATATGAAAAAATAATCCAAGCAGCTGACAAATATACTGTTTTTGGTCGCGTTTCTCCTGAACAAAAACGCCAGCTTATACGTTCACTTCAAAAAGCGGGGCATACTGTAGGTATGACAGGAGACGGAGTAAATGATGTACTTGCTCTCAAAGCAGCAGATTGCAGCATTGCTATGGCTTCCGGCAGTGACGTTGCCGCCCACGTTTCCGATCTTGTACTTCTTGATTCGGATTTTGATTCCATGCCTCTGGTTGTGGCCGAAGGGCGACGTGTAATCAATAATATTGAAAGAACAGCTTCACTGTTTCTTGTGAAAAATATTCTTTCCTTTTTCCTTGCAATAATATCGGTAATTGCAATTTTCGCCTATCCACTAAACCCAGCAAACCTTTCACTGGTCAGCTTTCTTACCATTGGTGCACCTTCTTTTTTCCTTGCTCTGGAACCTAATTCAGATCTTGTAAAGGGTCGCTTTTTGCAAAATGTACTTTATCGTGCACTGCCTGCCTCTTTAACCAATCTAATGATTGTCAACATACTGATGCTGTTTTCTTTTGCTTTTCCAGTCTCTGCCGACGAGATTTCTACAGTAGCCGCATTATTAATTGTAGGGGTCGGTTTTATAATGCTTTGGCGTGTTTCAACACCTTTTAACTGGCAAAGAAAATTTCTATTTGTATCCTTGATTATAATGCTGATTCTAATTCTGGTAATTGTCCCGGGTCTATTTTCTCTTGAGGCTTTAACATTTGGCAGCAAGTTGATACTTTTTGTCCTGGCATTACTTATTCCTTCAGCAATGTGGGCTTTTACCAAATTGTCCAAAAGAATTGCCGAAGCATATAATAAATATATATTGCCTCACACAACTCGGCCAAAAACTTTTTAAGAAAGTTCTTTCTTGTCTTCGCCTTTATAAGGAAAGAAGAATTTGTTTATCAAAGTAGCAAAAATTATGCCTATTGTTGTATCTAGCACACGCATGACAACGTAATTAATCGTGTTGCCGGTATCAACACCCGCTTCCAAAGCAATTATTAAATAAACAACACAGCATATTATTACAGAATCATATTTTTTAAGCCAAACACAAGTGCTTATCGAAAGCATCATTATAGAAGGTATTACAATTACAAACAATCCGGAACCATAAAACGGTATTATACCGGCAAGCTTTACCAGCACAAAGCCAAATACACCTCCAATTACAGTTCCTATGAATCTGTTGATTCCTGTTTCAACAGTTTTGCCGGGAGTTTCACGCATACATACTACTGCTGCTATACCTGCGTTTAATGCTGAAACTTCGGGGAAAAACCATTGCACTGCAAGACACAAAAAAACTGCAATAGCTGTTTTTATTGTCCGCAAACCAATTCGGTATTTATCAAAACCTTCATATATCTTTGTATCTATGTTATTCGCCTCCCTTGGCATATGCTGTTAATAACTAGATTATAATATACAATTGTATTTTTCTTCGCATATTTTGTTTAATTTTTTCTTCTTACTGATTGGCTTAACCTGAAAAACACCCGGCAAAGATCAATTGCTGAATCTTTACCGGGTGCTCTATTGAATAATTTTTACTCTTTACATATCACCTGAAAATATTTCTCCAAGTGCAGGATTTGTGATTTGCTTTATTCAGGCAGAAAAAGCTGTTTTTTCTTTTTCATGAAAATCATCGCTGCAACACTGATCATCAAAAGAACAAATCCCAGAATCACACCACCAGATAAATTTTCACCTGTTTTTATCAGTTCATCACTTATCAAACTATCGTCTGACAAATCACCGGTCTTTTCAACAAGAGCATACAAACTGAAATGATTTGAATAGAATACATAATAACCATCTTCTACAGTTCCACTCATAAGTGTTCTTGTTCCATCATCATTAATGCGGTAAACTGCTATATTTTCCTGATCATAATCTTGCGGTATAGGCAGGCTCACCTTTACTAATCCATTCGGCTGAATTATATTACCATCTGCATCCTTAAAGGTTATATCAAACAGAATAAATTTGCCTGAAACATCTGAAAGAGCTGTTTTTGCTTTTTCATAGTTACTGCCGTTGGTTATAGCTTCTATTAATGAGGTTGTGCCTTCAGGGAATACACCTTTATCAGCACTTATTTTCACACCTGTTGTGGGTTCCTCATGATTAATTGCAGGGGACTGTTCTACAGGCTTTTCTATCTCAAAATCGTCGTTATCAGTACTTTGCAAAGTATCCCAATCTAATCTTAGGAGGACATCGTGCGTACCTAATCCTGGTGCAATTGATTCCATGAGAGGAATAACAACCTGTAAAGGAATAAACTCTCCACTTGCTACAAGTGGAAAACTAATTAAATCCGGATATAGATTGTCCTTATCATTATAGTTATCAATAATTTCCCTACCATCACTATCTTTTTGTGTTGAATGGACGGTAACAGGCAATAAATTTCCCCGAGGAGATCCATTTTGATCATAGGTAAAACCTGTACCAAAATAATAAAGCTGACCCAAATATCCAAAACTATTCATCACTGAAATTGCTTTTAGGTCGAGAAATACTGTTATATCTTTATCCGCAACTTCTAACCTTATGTTATGAGAAATCGCATCATTTGCCATAGAAATCTCATGACGATTGAGTTTAACCATTTCTCCGGTAATGGAATAGGTTCCATCCGCCAGGACATCAATTTGCTCTATTATTTTTTCCAGATTATTGATGGCAGCACCAAGTACAGATACTTGTTCATTTATTTGGATCTGTGTGGCATTTTCATCATCTGCCACAATTTGAGCATTATTGATTGCTGTTTGTAAAGCGTTCCAGCTTTCAGCAGTGTAATTACCCTGGTTAATATAAAGTGCGGTTTCCAGAAGGTCTAATAATTCTGTCGCATCTGTAATTTCTTCAATATCGTCATATAAAAGTTTTATCCTTGCTAACTGATTACCAAATCCCATTCCTCCCATGAGCGGAATGTATACGTGAACATAGGTATATTCCTGGCCCGGTACAACCGGAATTGTCATTTCTTCCGGATAAGGTTTGCCAGCACAATTAGGATCTGTACTATCTGGATCATTATATTCATCGACTACATCATATGTTGAAAGAACAGTTGCCGGTACTTTATCATATTCTATAGGAGAATTACTGGCATTAAAAACTATATTATCAAGTAGATTCAGTTCTGAAAGATAGCCAGCTGCACCCATCATAGAAAGAGGTTTGAAAATCACATGCAAAGTACCTTTACCTTCTTCTATTATTAGTGTAGAAGTTTGCTCCAAAGCTTGGTTTGCCATGGAGGCTTGGTCACTTGTTATATGCCATAATCTTATCGGTAAAACATATTTACCATCTGCCAGGCTCTCTGAGTTTTCACTTTCTGCCATGGTAGCCAAAGGCAATCCTGCCATAATAATTGCAAATACTATAATAACTCCGATATTTTTTAATAATTTTCTGCTTTTTCCCCTAAACATTTTTTACCCTTTCTTCTTTTACATCCTTGTCTTTTAGTTAGCCGTGTCTAACTAAAAGACAAAAAAATTACTTCTTTCACTGCTGCGATTCTAGCTCTGGTCTAAATACATGTCAATATCAAAACCAGTTGCGCCGGCGCAACAAAAGTTAGTCATTTGAAACAAAGTGGGAGTAACAGGCCTGTATTATCTTATGTTGTCACATGGCAACTTCTAAATCAAAATCTAAATATTTATTGTCTTCAAATGTTTCTAATGATACAACATCACTCACAAAATGTTATAATACAATAGCTAGAAAACTCTTGCTTTTTCAGATTTAGCTGGTACATCTTTTCCGGAGGAAATAAATGTCAAAAAACCTTAATTCTAAACTGCCGCAGGTGCGCTTAAAGCAAAAATCACTGCAAGCTCACTTTTTTAGATCGTATCTGCTTCTTATTACTGCCATTGTTATAATTTTCTCTGTTTTTTTCTATCAATATACATCTGCCATCCTCATTGAGAGAGAAACTGAAAATATCATTGGTCTTACAGATCACATGCAGGTTCAGACTGATCAAGCTATTCGAACGATAGATAACCTTTCTATCAACATAGGTTATAGTAATCTTATTATGTCAAACCTGGAGGAATACTTTTCTGAAACAGAACATGATATGGATCAGACCAATAGACTGGCAGATCTTTTTGTTGCCATTAACGGTACAGATACTCAGGCAGATCAAATCAACATATTCAATTTCTCAGGACAAGTAATTGGATTTGGTTATACCAATGTAAGTGGGCAAGTAGATCTGCGCGCAGAAGAATGGTACTATCCTACCCTGGCTTTACAAGGGCATAAATACGTTTCCGCACCATACAGCACTAACATTTTATCAAGAACAAATAAAGCCGATATTTATTATATTTCTCTTTATCGTACTTATTATAATCGTTTCGGCCGTCAGGTAGGGATAATCGAAACAATGCAACGATGCAATACTGTATTTAAGCCATTGATTTCATTAAAAAACAGTAATCCTGATTCACCTGCCATCTACGTTTTCAACGAATCGGAAGAGCTTGTATATCCCTTCAAAACTGATGATAAGGAAAAACTTAATCAGCCAGAAATATATCTGAGCGCTATAGAACAGAACACAAACCATACTATCTTCAATAATCCTCATACAGAACAAAAAGAGTTGATAGCCTATAAAAATTCCTCTTATTCAAATTGGACATATGTAACCGTGCTACCGGAAAAAACCATCCTGGCACCTGCCAGACAACTAATCATGCTTATCAGCGGTATGGTTTTGATACTGTTTGTCATTACAATTGCTCTTTCTTACTCTATGTCTTTTCGCTTAGCTAGACCTATAAAGCAATTGAGAAATATCATGCGTAAAACCGAGCTCGATAATCTGGGAGAACAGGCAAAGTTACCGCTTGATGGGGGGTATGAAGAAGTAGAGGAACTAAATCAGAGCTTTCACGATCTAAGTGATAAACTCAAAGTTTCCATGGATCAGGCATTGTTTGCCAAACATCAGGAAGTGAAGGCCAGAACAGTAGCTTTACAATCACAGATCAATCCTCATTTTTACTATAATTCTCTTTCAAGTATTATTATACTGGCAGAAAATAAGCAATGTGACGAAGTCGTTACACTTAGTCGTAATCTTAACAGTATTATGCGCTATATTACAAAAGGCAGTTCTCCGATTGTTACCATAAAAGAGGAACTTGAGTATCTGGAAAAATATCTTTATTGCATGAAAATACGCTATCAGAGCAGTTTAAAATATGAAATATCAGTTGATCCCATGCTTTATGATAACCCCATACCAAAACTGATTATTCAGCCCTTGGTTGAAAATGCTCTCAAATATGGAACAGACTGCTATCCTCCCTGGACTGTTAGTATAAAAAGTTATTTTTTTGAAAATGACATTTCACAGGCTGTTACGGATCCAAACAGCCCTGAATGTTTTTCCGGCTGGTATATAGAAGTTACAGATAATGGTCCTGGTTTTTCAAAAGAAGCATTAAAACAGTTTATTGATCTTAAAAATGATATTATTAATACTGAAGGATTACCGGATATTGATATAGATGGTATGGGACTTGCCAATGTCTATGCGCGCTGGAAACTACATACAGATAATGAATGTATTTTTGTCTGCGACAATAAAGATAGCGGCGGTGCCAGAATAAGAATTGGCAGGTACTCAAAATGACAGGCAGATCTTATACTGTTGTAGTTGCAGAAGATGAAGAACTTTTGCTTAATGATATAGTCAGCAAAATAGAATCCTCAGGTTTAGGTTTTGAAATTGTGGGCAAAGCCCAAACCGGCAAGCAGGCATTAGAACTGGTTCACGAGCTTTCTCCTGGACTGATAGTTTCTGACATACGTATGCCAATGATGGATGGAGTTACTTTACTGGAACAAGTCAATGACTATTTCCCATATATAAAATCCATTATTGTCAGCGGCTATTCTGATTTTGAATATGCCAGAAGGGCATTAAGAATTCAGGTAAGTGAATACTTGCTTAAGCCTGTAGATCCAAATGAGCTTTATCAGGCTTTATTAAAGGTAAAAACACAGCTTGATCAGGAGCACGAGGAGTATAATGATGCATTTGACGAGTCATGGCTACGCAATAACCCTGAACAAATTGCTTTTACTTTAAAAACATATATTCAAAATAATTTCCGTGAAGATATAAATTTGAATATTATTGCTCAAAAGCTAAATTACAGTGCTGCCTGGTTAACCAAAGTATATTGTCAGCAGTATGACACAACACCATCTAAATATATGCTCGGTTTACGAATAGCACAAGCAAAAACCCTACTTGCCCATAATCAGGAACTATCTGTGCGCCAAATCGGTGAAACAATCGGCTATAAGGATCAAGGATATTTCAGCCGTATTTTCAAAAAATATACTGGGGTCAGTCCGATCGAATATCGCGAGGGTCATACAGAAAATTAAGGATCTGCAATCGAATTTGCAGATCCTTAATTTCTGATTTTACTGGCAGTCACATCATTACTGTAATATTTATTTTTTTATCATTGTTAAAACCTGGAAAGTCTCCTTTGGTACTGTACTTGAGTTTTTGAGACCGGTCTGACCATTCGAAAGTTGTAACAGCATATCTCCCTTGCTCATAACCATAGCCGTCTCCCTCATCTTCATATAAATCAAAGCGACTATCTGCACCGGCATAAACTCTTATTTCTAAATTATTTGTCGTTATATCGCTGCTGCATTCAGCATTTTCAACCTGTTGACTACAGGTAAGCGGTATAATTGAACCAGCCTTTACAAATACAGGAATATTTTCCAGAGAAATCATTGCTTCAATAGTTTGGCCACCGGTATACTTTTCTCCTGTCCAAAAATCATACCAGTCGCTTCCTTCCGGAAGATACAATTCTTTCTTCAAATCAGCAATATTTATTGCTGCTGTTTTTTTGCCGTCACGGTTATAAAACATTGACTCTGTCACCGGATATATCAGCAAAGATTCGCCAAACATAATCGCATCCTTTATACTGTGTGTTTTCACATCCTGTGGGAACACCATACCTGGAGGAGCTATCATATATCCGGAATCATGGGTTATTTTCCCTGCCAGAGAATATATATAAGGCAGGAGGCTGTACCTTAGACGCATAGATTTCAAAATGGCTTCATAAATATCTTCACCAGGCTGTCCAAAACGCCATGCTTCTCTGGGGGTATCTGTGCCATGAGATCTGAACATTGGCAAAAAGACAGCAAACTGAAACATCCTTAGATAAAATTCTCTATAAGCGGGATCATCGCAGCCATCGTTATATTGTCCTGACCAGAACCACTGTTCTTTGTTATAAACAAAAAAAGCTCCGATATCATATGTCCAGTATGGTTCACCAGTAACACAGAAATTTGTTGCTGCCGTAATCTGTGATTTGAACATTTCCCAGCTGGCAGCAGTATCCCCTGACCATGTAATAGTCGCATACCTGTGCTGTCCCGCATATGAAGATCTGGTAAGATTAATTACTCTTTTATGATCATTTTCGCTTCTTTGTCCTTCATATATGCCTTTTGAGTGTAAAAGCGAATATGCATTTATTTCTGAAGGATCAAGATATTTCCTGGCTTCATCACAGTTTATTGCTATTCTTGCTTCAGGTTCAGGTTTGATGCTGCCTTTCCAATCTCCTTCGAAAGGTTCGGTGCAATCGCACCACCAGGCATCCAGACCACTAGAAAAGAGCCCTTTAGACGCCTGCTGCCAATATAAATCTCTCGCTTCTTTGCTAAAAGCATTGTAAGTTGACTGATTTCCCAGCATATAACCTTTTTCCAGCATCTGAGCGGAATTTGATCCCCCCGGAGCCATATTAGGCCAAATTGAAATCATCATTTTTGTCTTCATATCATGAAGCTTGTTAACCATCTCCGAAGGTTGCGGAAAACGGGTAAAGTCAAAATTTTTCTCTCCCCATAAATCGCCTTCCCATGAACGCCAGTCAAGCACAATACAATCTAAGGGAATCTTTCTTTGTCTGTGCTCTTTAACAACTTCTATAAGTTCTTGGGCATCAACATATCTTTCTTTTGACTGCACATACCCGAAAGACCAGCGTGGCAGAAGCGGCGGTTTTCCTGTAAGAGTATAATAATGACTGTTGAGCTGCTGCAGATTTTCTCCGGCATAAAAAACATAATCCAACTGATCCAGGCATTCAAACCACATATATGATCCGTAGTTATCATCACGGAAAGTCATAAAACAACTACTGTCAAATAACAGACCATAGCCTTTAGTTGAAACAATAACAGGAACACAGGCTTTCATATTCTGCTGATAAATATACTGATGAGATCCCCGTAAATTACCAACCCCTTCTTCATGCGATCCTAAACCGTAAAGAGCTTCATCAGGCTGAAAATCAAAGTGCAATCTGATCTGAGCCGCCCTCCTGTCAACATAGGATTCAAGATTTTGTGCTCTTACACGTAGGCCATCCGCTGTTATTTCCATTTTAAGACTATCGTCATCTTTTGAACGAGTTTTTATAACATCTACAGGTTCTATTTCTTTACACAAAACAGGATTTTCTTTATAAATCAGTTTCCCGTTTAAATCATAAATTTCCACCTGCAGACTCTGTTTATCTGCCTTTACACTTAATTTTTCTGTTTTCACAGTGATTTTATCTGACTGCTCATCTGCAGACCAGCCGGCAAAAGCTGGCTGGCTTTCGATAATATTACTTTTTTGTTTAGAAATATTATCACTAAGAGAGAAAACAAAACGAATCCGTTCCTCCGAAAGAGGCATAATCCAGAGATTTTTGCCGTTTTTAGATATTTTTACCGATTGCTTAGTTATTAAGTTTTCTGAATCAGCCATCTGCATAATTTTACCTCCAAGTAGATTCTGTCAATTAATAATTATATTTTATTACAAGCATTTAATACCCTTAATAAATAGTTTATATTGCTTTAATTTGTATTATTAAAATTATATATTTTATTCCTTAACAGCACCTGAAGTCAGACCACCAATAATATGTTTTTGACCTATCAGATAAACTATTATTACCGGCAGAACGGTTAAGACAATATCAGCAAAAACATAATTCCAGTAGCTGGACATTTTGCCAAAGAAATTATATACCGCCAGATTCATCGGCCACATACTGCTACTGCCAGAAAGATAAAGCGGTGTCATAAAGTCATTCCATACACCCATGAACTGCAGAATAAAAGCAGTAACCATAATAGGTTTAAGTAAAGGTAAAATTATGGAGAAGAATAATTTCATGGGGCCGGCACCATCTATAACAGCAGCCTCGTCCAGCTCCACAGGAACCGAACTAATAAAATTCTTGATAACAAACATACAAAAAGGAATCATACTACTGGTGAAGGCGATAATCAGTCCTGCTCTCGTATTATAAACATTAAAAACCTGCAGCACTTTGACCAAGGTTACATAATTAACCGGAAAGAAAAGTCCGCAAATAATGAAATAGTAGAGAAAATTATTGATTTTTGTGCGTTTACGACTTAACACGAATGCTGCCATTGCACAACCCAGCAAGGCGATTGTTGTTGAGAGAACAGAATAAAGCATACTATTTGAAAAGCCTTGTACAAGCTTACCTTGCTCAATAACAATCAAATAATTTTCAAAATGCCATTCTGTGGGAAATGCCAGACTCATACGTGCTGACTCGCCTTTAGATTTAAATGAATTAATTATTACCATGTAAAATGGCAGCAATACCACAAGACTAAGAAAAATACTTATCAGCTGCTTAACTGATCTTATCAGGAGTGACTGTTTCATTGCTGTACCTCCTGTTTGCTCATGAATTTTACAATTGCTATACCAACTATCATTGTGATTAAAAATAGAATAGTATTAAGGGCCGTTGACATGCCATACTGCCCTGTAGCATAAAGTGAATATGCATATGTCGTAATGACCTCGGTATAATTACCAGGTCCGCCATTTGTAAGAATATAGACTATATCAAAAACCTTAAGTCCATAAGTGATACCAAAAACAAGATTGATCATTATGGAACCAGATAGCATAGGCAAAGTTATATAACGCAGTTTTTGGAAAAAATTAGCGCCATCGATTTCTGCAGCTTCATAATAAGAGTTGGGAATAGCATTCAGACCGGCAAGGAATATAGTCATAACATAACCAATACCTCTCCAGGCATCTACTCCGTAAATAGATTTCCACACCATATTCAGATCAGAAAGCCATCGCTGCTTTAGAAAACCCAGACCAATAAAATCAAGAGTATTATTTAATAGCCCGTTATTGAAATTAAGAATGGATGTAAAAGTAAGACCTATAATCAGGAAAGGAAGAATCGAAGGCAGATATAAAACTGTTCTGTAGAAATTTTTGCCTCTTAAATTCTTCTGCAGCATAATCGCCAGCATCAAAGCAGGAATCAGCTTAACTACATTTGAAACTATGGTAAACCTAAGAGTATTAAAAATACCTTGGCTGTAATTTCTGTTTGAAGTAAAAATTTCAACAAAATTTTTCAAACCGACAAAATTAAGATCACCCATACTGCGGGCATTCCAATCGGTGAAGGAATAAAAAATACCTAATAGTCCAGGTGCCAGAAAAAATACTGTGTATATGGCTAGTGGCAGGAAAAGAAACCACTGCGGATACGTTTTCTTTTTGTTCACGCTTAAATCACCACTTTCTTTTCCCGTCTTAGAGGGAAGGATTGACATAAGTGATGCCGGAAGCACTTTGTTTTGGGCTCCCGGCACCCTTGTCTGCATTATCTGAAAATCAGATCTAACAAATAATACTTACCAAGCGGGATCACCTTGTAATTCAGCAGAATTAGCACGATAATCATCCATATTGGACAGTACGTCATTGGCTTCGATTTGTCCCACACAATAGGCAACCATATCAGAACCAAAATCCATCCAGTAATCATTTGTATATTTTGTACCTGTCTGAAGAACAGGGGTCATGCGTTTTGCATCGTCAACATTTGCAATCAGTTCTTCTTCTACAGGCAGCCAGTGCTGTTCAATATTTACATAATCTTCATTAACAGCAAGGTTTGTCCAGTCAACATGAGCATCCAGCAAGTCCTGCAAATTCTCTTCTCTGACAACAAAATCAAAGAAAGCTTTTACAAGTTCAGGATGAGGTGTATCTTTGTATCCCAGCATAATAGGACCGGCAGGATTTGTAGGATAATTTTGATTATCACCAAGAGGTATTAAAAAGAGTCCAAACTCATCTTTAGTTCCAGTTTCATCAATTATCTGATTTATATATCCAGGACTTGCCATTGCCATTGCAATTTCACGATCACCGAACATATTAGCCATATTTGTGCTGTCTGTACCAATCCAGTCAGGACCGAAATAGCCTTTATCGCTAAATTCTTTGAACTGGGTAAGAACCTCTAGCATTTTTGCATTATCAGCAAAAGTTTCTGTGTTATTATTCAGACCTTCAAAAAGACCTGGTTTTGCTTCTTCATAAACTCCACCAATCTGGAAGAAGGATAACTGATGCTGCCAGCCGTCTGCACCAGGTATAAACCATGGTGTAATTCCTTCAGCGGCAATGATATCACTTGCAGCAAGAAGCTCAGCATATGTTTTAGGTGTATCATTAATTCCAAGTTCCTCGAAAAGAGTTTTGTTATAGGTCATAACAAATTCAGGAGAATTTGTCCAAAGCATCAATCCATAGAGTGTATCTCCTACCATACATGAAGGAAGTCTCTCTTCTGGAATAACATTTGCCCATTCTGCCCCTGTGAAATCCATACAGTAAGCAGCAGGATCAACCAGGACGCTTTCTATAGCAAAAGGATTTGATTGAATCCAGAAAATATCTGTTGATGTGCCACTGGTTAATTTTGACTGAAGCAGATCATCGTATTGATTTGCAGGAATAGTCTGCAGATCTACAGTTACGGAATATTCTTCTTCAAATCTGGCGATAATCCCATCATAATAATTATCCATCCAGCCCTGAGAAACGAGAATACTTAGTTCTTTGCCGGCAAAATCAGTTGTGGTTTCGTTGCCACCGTCTTCTGTGGTTCCATCTGCTGAAGCGGCTGTTGTAGTGGTAGTAGTGTCATTACTGCCTGAGCATGCAGAAAGTAATGAAAACAACATCACTATGCAAAGTACCAGACTGACCAATTTCTTATTCATGTTTTTTCCTCCTCTTTTTTGGGTTCTTTTCTCTTTTTAGAAAAATTGTTTTATGTATAAACCGAGCCTGCCGGTCTACGCATCTTTATAAAATAATTAGAAATTATATTCAGGGTCTGAATGAACCTTTAATATCAGACCAGTTTTTATCGGCATATGCTAGTATTTCTTCTGCCTGAACTTTACTCATTTCCGGCAAATGTAAAAACATTGCTTCTGAGCCATATCTGGCAACCAGTCGCTCTATACCGGCAACCCAGTCATTGAACTCTCCGCTATATACTTTTATCCACAAAGATTTGCCGGCCGCTCTGGCTTTGTCATATATTTCGTACCAGTCTTCGAGCGTACCGTCAGGTCCATGATCACCACTTGTCCACTGCAGTGCATCAATTTTATCAATTTCCAGAACTGCATCCAGATGCTTAATCGCATCCGGTCCATCCAGATGATATAAAACCTGATCCAGATTAGCAGCTTGTTTATTTAAGGATGGCTGAACGAAAGTTCTGAATTGCTGTGGTGATATCATTGCAGAAAAGTCGCATTGTATCTTTGCAGTTCTGCCTGGACCCCATATCTGAAAGACTGTATAACAGGAGCCTCCATCCTTGTCTTTTGCCAAATCATAGAATCTGTCATAGTATTCAAAATATGTGTTGTCCAGCTCATTTATACGTTTTTCAACCTCTTCTGGTTCATCAATAAGATCAAATATCATATCATTGGCACCACGCATAGAAGCAAGTATATCAATATTCTCAATTATGTCAGGAATACCTACGTAGAAATCATCCCCAGCCAATTCTCTTACTTTTTTAATTAGATTATAGTGCTCAATCCACCATGAATTTTTGGAATCAAACTTAAATTCAGGGACTTCAGACCAGTCCTCAATAAAATGATCAAACCAGACAGTGTCATGATTAAAAACAATATTTGATCCAAGATAACCAGCCATAGAACCTGGACCAAAATCAGCACTTATATTAGGAAAACTTTCTCCAAGAAATTCTCTTGTTTCACAATAATAACGGAATCTGGCAACCATTCTTTCTGCATCGCGATATCTGTCATTGACAGATTGAATAGCAAACTCAGAAGGTAGTTGTGTATCAACACCATCTTTTCTGGCAGTTACTATCATCAGCGGTCTCCCAGAGTTAGATCTCTGCCACCAACCTCTGAATTTTTCTTGTGTCTGCTGCCAATTTTGTTTATATTTCATTTTCTCTAAGCCTCCAGATTTATTTGCACTTTAATTTTGGTTATTGTACACATTATTTCAGAAAATATATTATTTTCTGTGCTTCTTTGGTTACCTTGCACTTTATTTATAATCCGAGAGGCTATGTCCGGTCTATGGACTTTTTTGTATTCAATTTGTACCTTTTTTACAACACCCTCTTGCTTCACAAAAGCTTCTTATGACATTTGCACATATAAAACAAAAATTTTATGACATATATAACAAATTTTTGCTGTTTTGTTTTTTGTATCAATAAATGGAACTGTATTTATATATGCTTAATCATTTTGCACCTGAAACACGTTTCCATAAAAAAGTGATATTATATGAATATTCATTATGAAGATGTGACATTCTAGCGGAGGATTAATATGGGAGCACGCAAAGAACATATTGAGCTAAATAAAGATTTCCCTATAAATGTATTTTGGACTTCCGGAGTTAAAGAAACAGAACCCCAGTTACATTATCACGATTGCCTGGAAATAGATTATGTAGAAGATGGTTGCGGAGTTAATCTGATAGAGGGCAAAAAATACGAAATCCATCCTGGAGAAATTTACATAATTAATGATAAAGAACAACATATGGGTATATCAGCCGGATCATTAAAAATGCTTGTAATTGTTTTTGATCCCACTCTGGTTTTTGACAGCGGCATAGGATATAAAGAAAACTATAATTATCTTAAACCTTTTTTCAACAGAGAAATCAATTTTTCAAACCTTATTACGCCGGAAAATTCAGAATATAACCATATTTTGACATTGATAAAAGCACTCAGCGATGAATGGCAAAATCAGGCAGAGGGTTTCAGGCTTATGATTCAGGCATATTTATTACAAATACTTGCTCTGCTTTACAGACATTATAAAAAAGCAAATGAACTAAACGAGCAAGCCTTAGGTTTTAGGAAAAATTATGAAGCAATACGTCCTGCTCTGGATTATATCAATAGCAATTACTGTGAAAATGTAAGCCTTGAAACCGCGGCCAGAAAAGCTCATATGAACAGGACTTATTTTTCAACCGTTTTTAAACATACAATGAATATCGGGTTTACAACTTATCTGGAAAATTTGAGAATAAGAAAAGCTTGCATAAGCCTGCAGTCAAGCGGCAAGACAATAACAGATATTGCATTGCGAACAGGCTTTAACAGCCCGGCTCATTTCAGCAGAGTTTTTTCTCAGCATTTAGGTGTTAGTCCGGCTCAATACAGAAAACAAAGAAAACCCGAATATTAATCATGTAAATCTGAACATTTTGCAAGTATTCCTGTTTCAACTCTGTAAAATACTAAATACAGTCTTATCAATTATCACTTTTAGCAAATTTTTGAAATAAGGCTGTGTTTGTTGCATTCAAAGTTATTTGTTGATACTAGGGGATAATAGCAATGTCAGAAGCAAAAAAAGTTTATAATATAGGTGTTATTGGTTTGGGCGAAGGACGGAGTGTTCTTTCTGCAATTATAGGCAGCAAACGTTGGAATTTATCAAACATTTGCGATCTAAATGAAAATTTATGCAAACAAAGAGTACATGAATTTGGATTAAAGAGTTATACGACAGCATATTCAGAGTTACTAAACGATGAAGAAATCGATGTGATTGCTATTTATACTCCAGATCAGCTTCATGGCAAACATATTATTCAAGCACTCAAAGCAGGTAAGCATGTAATCTGTACAAAACCACTGCTAAACTCTCTTGATGAAGCAGACGAAATATTAAAAGCACAGCATGATTCCGGAAAACAAGTTTTTGTCGGCCAGAGCAGCAGATTTTTTGAACCGTTTATTCAACAAAGAATTGATTATGAAAAAGGAAAACATGGTCAGCTACTAAGCATTGAAACACAATATATTACAGATGGAAGATGGTTTTTGGAAAAGGAGTGGAGCAAAAAACCTGGATTTAGCTGGATGTATGGCTTTATGATTCATGCTGTAGATATGGTGCGCTGGTATATTCCTGATATTGCTGAAATTTTCGGATATTCAGTTATCAGTGAAAATACAATCTCTGCAGGTCTGCAAACGCCAGATACATTAACTTTTATCGCTAAAGACACTATAGGAAGAACTGCTGTCATTCGTGGTTCATATGCCTCACCAGTTTTAAACTATGATGCCGAACCGGCAATATCTTGCCTTTTAAGAGGCAGCAAAGGAATCTCCAGGGCTGAATATCCGCGTCTGCGCTATTATTCTAATTTTCAGAACCAGGAAGCTATTCAAACATTCGACGAGTTACATGATTATTATTTTCGTTTCGAAAAAGAAACTCATCACGCTGGTGAATATCAGAATTATATTGAACATTTTGCAAATCACCTTGACAATGGAACTATCGCCAAACCTGATGCTGCTGAAGCAATTATTACTTTAGAACTTATGGCAGCTATGGAAAAAACTCTAAAAACAGGTATGCCTGTAAAGCTTATATAAAAAATCTCAAGATATTTTTTATATAAAATTTTTACAAAAGCTACAAAAATTATTTTATTTGTGTATATTAGTGGTGATTACTTTTAATGAGGAGGCAGGTGCCACTATCAATACTAAGGTACCGGTGTTTTATGAAAATTTATATGAGTAAACCTGCTGCCCGCTGGGCAGAAGGCAGTCCTCTGGGCAATGGTTTTTTTGGAACAATGATTTATGGTAAAGAAGATAGCGAAAAAATTGATCTTTCGGCTTTGACGTGTTTTTCCGGCAATGCCGACTGGGAGAATAATTGTCCTGATGACGGCAGTTATCATTTTCAGAAAATGCGTGAAGCAGCTATCGGGGGAAATTATGATGATCTTAGAAATTTAACACATAAATATATGGGAAGACGTTTAAATTACGGTACCAATCTTCCTATAGGTAGTCTTATTATTGAAAAATCTCCCCATAACGGAATATCTAATCAATACTGCAGAAGCCTGGATTTACTTACCGGTCTTTGTGAGATAAAAAGCGATTTGACGAAGCGTAGTTTTTTCCATTCGCATGCGGATAAAGCGTTTATCGGTTTAATTTCAGATCAAGACTTAAAAAATAGCGTTCTTAGTTTTCGTTTTGAGGGAGAAAATTTCATTCGTCAGTTCGAACATAGTGTTTATGATCAAAAAATAGTTGCTTCAAAATATATTTATAGAGAATTAAGGGCAGAAGGCAAAGCTCTGGAAAAAATTCATAGTGACGGAACAAGCGGTGTTGGTTATACAGTTAGTCTTAGAGTTTGGAGCGAAAATGGCAGCATCAGTATTACACCTGATGGCATTGTTCTCAAGGGAAGCGATAAATGCATAATTGTATTGTCTTTAGAAACTGATTTTGCTGGCGAAAATCCAGAACAAAAATGTTCAGAAATTCAAGAAAAAATCGGTATTCCTGATTGGAAGATTTTATATAGCAAGCATATTGGGGATTTTAAACCACTTATGGAAAAATCAAGTATTCGGCTTGGTTCCGTCAAAGATTGGGATATGCCTCTTGACTTCTCAATTTCAGATATACTTTTGTCGGAAAATCAAACTCAAGGTCTTATTTCACTATTATTTCAATTTGGACGTTATCTATTAATTTCAAGTTCCAGATACGATTCCCCTTTACCTGCTCCTCTTCAGGGAATATGGAATGATAATGTTGCCAGTCGCATTGGTTGGACTTGTGATATGCATCTTGATATTAATACACAAATGAACTACTGGCCTGCTAATTTGACAGGACTTTCAGAATCGATTTATCCTTTGCTAAACTGGATGGAAAATGTACTTGTCCCTTCGGGACGAATTACTGCCAAAAAATGCTATGGTCTTTCCGGCTGGGCAGCAGAGCTGGTTTCAAATGCCTGGGGCTTTTCTGCTCCTTATTGGAGTCCTAATCTAAGCCCCTGCCCTACAGGTGGAGCATGGTTGATTCAAAATTTATGGCAGCACTATCAATACACTAGAAATATCAAAGAGCTTTCCGACAGAATAATGCCAATAATCTACGAGGCTGCTTTATTTTTCAGCGAATATATTTTCTCCGCAGGCCAGGATCTAACACTTCATTCCGGACCATCAATATCTCCTGAGAACACTTTTATTGCAAATGGTAAAAAGTATCAGGCCTCTATTAGTCCAACTTATGAAATAACGGTTATACGAGATGTGTTTAACACATTTCTATATGCTTTTGCCGAACTTGGAGGAAAAGGGAAAAAAGATTATCTTGAATTGAAACAAAAAATCGATGCTCAGCTTCCATTTTTACCAACCTTTAGTATTGCTAAAGATGGTACGATAAAAGAGTGGCTGCATGATTTTCCAGCAGAGGACAGACAGCACAGACACACCAGTCATCTTTTGGGATTATTCCCTTATAATCAAATTTCTCAGGAACATACACCTGAACTGGCTAAGGCAGCAGCAAAAACTATTGAATCCAGGACAAGTCCTGCTGAAACCTGGGAAGATACAGGCTGGGCGAGATCTATGCTTATGCTCTATAGTGCCAGACTCTTTGATGGCAACGAGGCTTATTCACACATAAAAAAAATGCTAAAAAAATTAACTCTTTCCTCGCTGTTGGTCATACATCCACCAACACGTGGCGCGCCTTCTTTTGATGATGTTTATGAACTTGACGGTAATACAGGTCTAACAACCTGCATTGCTCAAATGCTTTTGCAATCAGATAAAGGAATTATAGATTTGCTGCCCGCTTTGCCTGAAAGTTGGAAGCAGGGAGAGGCTTGCGGTTTTTATGCAGAAGGCAGAATAAATATTACAATGCTCTGGAGTGATAGCAAGCTGGACGAAGTCTGGATAAATAGTGAAATTGATCAAAAAAGAATTTTGCGTTATCAAGGAAAAACTTTTTCAGCAGATCTTAAGGCTGATAAAACAGTAAAAATCAATCTCAGCTCTTTTGCAAGTTGAATAATAAAACCATGCACAAACATGCTTATTTATCATTATTTGTCACTGGATAAAGACCAATAATGATGGTATATTCTTAACAAGCTGCAAATATTTTATTATACAGCTGAAATAAAATAAATCATCAACTTGTCATCAGTTGTAAATAAATTTTATGGACAAAGGCGTCTTCGAAATTTTGTTTCGAACGCCTTTTTTATTTTTTGCTATAAAAAAGTTAGATTTTCAAAGTCAAGGGGGACAAAAATTATGCAAAAATTCCACAAACGAGATTTACTTAGCTATATGCCAAGGGTAAAAATGTACGATGAAAGTATTTCTGGGTTAAACGACCAGTGGGAAAACTTAAAGCTTTTAAGTGAAATAAATTGTCCTCATGAATCGCAAAATCTGCTGCCTAATATGTCGAGAATCCAAAATAGATTTGTAAGCTTGAAACAGGATTTAATTGATACTTTAATTGTTGAAAATCTCAAAAAAACTGAAAGAAAGATGATTTCAAAAGCTCAGGTCACAGTGGATATATTAATAAGAAATCTTTATGAAAGAACTGCTGACGTAGGATTTCTTGCTACAGATATTGAAATCTGCAATTTCTTACTTGATCAGAACAGAAACAAGCAGCAGAAACAAATTATCCAAAACAGGCTGGCAGAATACGTAGCCAAATATTCCGTATATGAAGAAATTATTATACTGGACAAAGAAGGACTTGTACTTGCCAACCTTGATCAGTCAAATGATATTCTGGGCAGACAAATAGATGACGAAATAGTGGATAGAACTATTAATTCAAGCAAGGATTTTGAAGAAAGTTTCCAATCAAGTTCTCTTTTACCATGTAGGGAGAAAGCTCATATTTTTTCCAGAAAAATTTTACAACCAGATACGAATGAAACCGTTGGTATGATATGTCTATGTTTTCGTTTTTATGATGAGATGGAATTAATTTTTAACAAACTGGCTAAAGACTACGATGGTTCAGCAATAATGATTGTTGATGAAAAAGGATGTGTTATTGCAAGCAGCGACAATAATCATGTGCCTACAGGAATAACTATGGAAATCGTCAAGCCTTATACACAAAATTTAATTTATTATCGTGGACAAGCATATTTGAGTTGTACCGTACCAACAAAGGGTTATGAATCATATTATGGTCTTGGCTGGCAGGGACAAGTAATTATTCCTCTGCAGCTGGCTTTCCCTGAGAAAAAAAGGTTAGACGGTGTCGAAGATGATGCTGTTACAGGTCTGATGGAAATGGCGGATTCTTTCTCGGTTGAACTAAAAAAAATAATAGAAAAAACAGGAAAAATTAATAATTTATTGAATAGAATTGTCTATAACGGTCAGATAATGGCAAGGTCTTCCGAAGTTTCTGAGAACTCTGCCAACAATCTGATTAATGCAGAAAAAGACGATATGGATAATTCGGTCAACGCAGACGAAGAATATAGAAAATTAAGACCTATTCTGAATTCAATCGGACAAATTGGTTCAAAAACAAGTAAATTATTTCAAAGTTCTGTTTCGAATCTTTTTGCCACAGTAGTTTCAAAAACGCTTGAGGACGCAGATTATCTTGCCTCTTTAAGCATAGATATTATGGACCGCAATCTTTATGAAAGAGCTAATGACTGCCGTTGGTGGGCGCTAAACTCAACTTTCCGCAACTTGCTGCGCAAAGATTCTCTGACACACAGCGACAAGCATAAGATAGAAATGGTTTTAAGCTATATTCATAGCTTATATACTGTCTACAGTAAACTGTTCATCTTTAACAAACAGGGAGAAATCGTGGCTTCCTCTTATCTAGATAAAAAAGCCGGACTGAAAACTGAAAGTGAAGAAACTATTTCATCAGAAAGCAGCCAGGAATTTTACCAAAGCTCGCTTGTTCAGCAAATACTATCAAATACAAAGGCAGAACGGTATTTTGTTAGTAGATTTGAGAAAAGCAGCCACTATAATGGTGATTTCACATATATATATGGAGCATCTATTACAGATCCTGAAAACAGCGAATCAACAATTGGTGGCATTGCTATAGTTTTTGACAGCACAGATCAGTTTCAAACGATGCTTACAGACGCTCTGGATAATAATGAAAATAGTTTTGCCGTCTACACAGATAACAAAGGTTTCATAATATCTTCAACCACAGCAGATTTAAGCAGAGGGTCACAGCTTGAAGTAACAAATGATTTTTTTAAGCTTACAAACGGAAAAGCAAAGGCTGATATCATAAATTTTGATGGTTGTTATTATGCTGTCGGTTGCGCCTGTTCTTCCGGCTATCGTGAATATAAAAGTACAGATAATTATAGCAATGATGTTTTTTCTTTTGTTTTTGAACGCTTGTCTGATTGCAGCTCGGCTGCTGAAATCGATCAGTCTGCCGTTCAAGAAGTTGAGCAAAGAGAAATTGTACTTCCACCCAAAAGCAAAACACGTAAAATTGCAACGTTCAGTGTTGATTCACAATTATTTGCTTTCGATCATGATGTCGTTCTAGAGGTAATCGACGCTAGTGCAATTGTTACAATCCCTGATATAAACGGTCAGTTGGCAGGGGCGGTAAAATACAAAGAAAATTATATTGCGGTAATCAATACCCGTGCTTTGTTTAACAAAACCGATTCCCATGCAGACTCACTGAATCTGCTAGTTATAAGGCATGAACAAGATAGTGCAGTTGCACTGATTGTTGATGGACTGCATAAGGTTCTTGAAATTGCTGACAGCATGGTTAAACCTGTTCCTATGGCTTCATCCATTAGTGGTATTATAAGTATAAAGAGCTCTGAAGATGATCAGAGCAGTGCTAAAACAATTCTAATGCTCGATCATTTGACAATGATGAATAAACTTGCTGAAAACGAGCTCAGCCGGGACTGGCAGACAGCACTTGCCAGTCTGCAAAATTAATTATGTTTAAGTTCCCTCTGTTACATTAACAAATGCCGCTGATGATATAATAATATCTAAAGCAAGACAGAAAGGCAGGTTATGGATTATGAAAGCAATTAGAGCAGGAGATGTTGCCCCGGATTTCGTTTTAAAAGATAATAATGATCAGGATGTTAAGCTATCCGATTTTCGCGGCAAAAATGTACTTTTGTCCTGGCATCCTCTAGCTTGGACTTCAGTTTGTACGGATCAAATGAGAGCGCTGGAAGCTAACAGAGACAGATTTGCAGAACTGGATACGGTAGCTTTGGGAATGAGTGTAGACCCTGTCCCCAGCAAGGCTGCATGGTCTGCCGTACTTTCTATTAGGGAAACAAAATTACTCAGTGATTTTTGGCCACATGGCAAAACCGCCTCTGATTATGGCATTTTTATAGAAGAGGATGGTATTTCTGAAAGAGTGAATATTCTAATTGATAAGGAAGGCAAGGTAAAATGGGTTAAAGTATATCCTATTTCACAGCTTCCGGATATTGAAGAAGTATTTGCAGCTATCGAAGCAGATTAATTGAACTAATCAATGGCTGTAGTCAATAAGTTCTGATGGAAATATTGTACTTACAGACTTAACATAGTAAAACGCCTCTAATAATGCAGATTTATATTTTTAGGAGCACTTAGATCAGAGAGTTTTAAGTGCTCCTTTTTCGCATTTATTCCCCCATGCATCAATCAGATTGTCCTCACAATATATGCATACAAGTTCACAGTTGTTGGCACAGCCATGACATTCCAGGCCTTTTGTCTGAAATTCCATATCTGCGGTGTCAAAACTGAAAGTTTTTTTATTATTAGTTTTGGAAGCAATAATTGCCACTCCCAGAGCACCCGTCAAATGACTGTTTTCATCAACTATAATGGGCATTCCTGTTGCTTGTTCAAAAGCTTTTATTACTCCTTTGTTTTTACTAACACCTCCTTGAAATACAATCGGAGATATGATACGTTTGCCCTTACCGACATTATTAAGATAATTTGTTACCACAGCTTTACATAATCCGGCTATTATATCCTCTTTTTTATGCCCTATTTGTGCTTTGTGTACCAAATCAGATTCAGCAAAAACCGTACAACGTGCAGCAATTGATGTAGGTTTTTTAGATTTAAGAGCTATTTGTCCAAATTCCTCAACGGCTACACCAAGTCTTTGAGCCTGGCTAGATAAAAAAGAGCCTGTGCCTGCTGCACAAAGTGTATTCATGGCATAATCAACTACGATACCATTTTCTATCAGGATTATTTTCGAGTCCTGTCCACCGATTTCAAAAATTGTGCGCACTTCCGGATAGCAGCTGGCAGTACCAATTGCATGGGCGGTTATTTCATTTTTTACAACCACAGCATTTGTCATTGCGCCTATCAGTCTGCGAGCACTGCCTGTTGTTCCTACACCACAAATTTCCGTTTTATCTAAACATCCTTTATATTCCATCTGGCTGCGCAATAATGGCAGTAGACGTTTAACAGCATCTACAGGGTCACCCTGTGTCCATATATATTCACTGGCAAGTATATTTTTATTATGATCAATTATTACACCCTTGGTTGAAATAGATCCTATATCAAGTCCAAGATATGCCTGGATTTTTTCTTTTCCTCTTTCTGTATGCATCCTGGTTAATCACGGGAAACTTTAATTCATTTGTTTTCCCGAATCTCCTTTCTCATCATAATCATGTCATAAAAGGCTTCAAGTCTTGTCTGTATACCGGTTTCACTGGTTTGAGAATCAAAGCTGAAATATAAAACGGGTATTTTGAAATCATTGCTTATATTTTGAAGAACAGGCATAGCATCTATTTCAGGAGTACAGCCAAAGGATTTTACATGTATAATGCCATCATAGCCCTCCCTGGCAAATTTATGGGCATAATATATGGTGGCCATGGCGGTTGCTCCCATATTAAATTTCGCATAATCCTTGATATACTCTTTCATTTTCTTTTTTTTATAATGGAAAAGACTGTTGGATAAATTCATCCAGCGATCTATTATTATGCCTTTTTGTGCCAATTCTTTTTCCATATAGTGGTTACTAAATGGTTCCATTATTGTATAGTATTCACCTACTATGCCCACTTTAAGAGGTTTATCCGGCATTGCTACAGGCACTGAACGAAGTTTTTCCATATACTCTGCAAAAACTCTTTTTAATTCTTTTCCTGATTTTATTTGTCTTAATTTCTCCAGAAAATCATTGTGCAAAGCCTCAAATGTCCCTGCATGCTTTTCAAACCCGACGTGTTTTCTAATGTAATCCTCCGATTTATCAATATATTCAACCATCTTCAGAACAACAGGTAAAATTGCAGCTATTTTTTTAAGCGACATTTCTGGATTAACAGACTTAAACTCATTATAAAACGTTATCGGTTTAGAGTATTTTGCTCTGGCCATATTTACAAATTTGGCTTCATATCCCAGATCTTTAAGAATCTGTTCATGCAGCTCACCATAATAACCAAGACGGCAAACTCCGCCTGTCTGAACAAGTAAATTTGCACCTGCCTCTATAGCTTCAATGTAATTACCAAGGTTATATTTAAAAGGAGCACAAACATAGTCGGGACTATGTCTGCTTCCCACCTCTAAAGTTTTTCTGGTTATTGCCGGCGGCACAATATATTCTACCTCAAGGCCTGCTGTAAAAAGAAGCTCCAAAGGCACCCTGTAATTACCAAGTTGCGGGAAAGTAACTTTGATTTCACTTGGTCTGTTATCTGTTCTGGTATGAAACAATTTCTTCTGAATATTATTCATTGTCATCTGTCCTTTTTAGAAAAATTCCGTCCTTGATATCTTCCTGCCTGAATTTAATAATGTCAATAAAGCTTTCTATTCTCGTTTCCAGACCAGCCTGCCCTTCTTGACCATCAAGAATAAGATTCAAAACCGGTTTGTTTTTTATTCTTCTTGACAGTATTTCATTCACCAATGAATCTGGCCCACAAGGGAATGTACTCATCAAAATAATTCCATCCACCTGTTCCTGATAAATTGCAACCGCACCTACCAGTTCCTTATTAAATGCCCAGGGAAGAGTTGCGCTGATTTCTGAAGATTTTTCCAAAGCATTGCGTCTATCGGCATAGTCGGCAATAACAGTAATTGCTCCCTGCTGTTTAATCATATTTATTATCGGCTCACCTATCCATTTATCACAGATATTGTACCGGTGTGCAACAACAAGCACCTTGAAGCCTGCCTTTGCAAGTGTTTTTTGCTGTTCATGTTCAAGCAACTGCTGCGAGGTTTTCTCTGCCTGCTTGGCTATCATGTATGCCAGCATTATGCGGGTTTTTTTTCTTTTAAGCTGTTTGCCTAATTTGATAAAGGCTCTTATTTCACCTTCTGAATTGCCAGGATCGATATTATAATTGATAAGGCGTATTTTTTGATCTCGGAAAGTATTGTAAACAACATCATAGATGGCCTGGAATTTAGTACAGACAGATCCTTCACGACCATACCCTGATATTCGTGGCACCAGTATATAGTCGCATTTATCTATAAGCCAGTTTACATGTCCAAGATATATCTTGGAGGAAAGGCAAGCCTCATCAATTGCCAAACTCGAACCAGCATCAACTATCTGTTTGTTCGTCTCCGGACTAACTATATACTCTACACCCAGTTGGTCAAAAAAAGTTTTCCAGAGCATATTGTACTTGTGATATAAAAAAGCTCTCGGTATGCCAATTACCATTTTGTCTGCTCCTATATTGTTGTAACTAGTGTTAATTGAAACATCTCTACCACTGTCTTATACTAATACAGATATTGATAATATCATTTATAATGCATTGTAATTATGATATACGTTTAAGTGTGGTTTTTCCAGAAGTACAGAGGAGTTTTAATAGAAACATGACTTTTGATTTTGATAATGTTATAAATAGAAAAAATACAAATTCACTGAAATATGATTTTACCAGCAAATACGGTTTGCCAGATGATGTTTTGCCTCTTTGGGTTGCTGACATGGATTTCCAAACTCCTCCGGAAGTTTCATCTGTTTTATCAGAATATGCACAGCATGGCATTTTTGGTTATAGTGAGGTCGGTCGCGATTATACAGATGCTTTGCATAACTGGTTTAACAAAAGATTTTCATGGGATTTTCATGACAGCTGGCTGGTAAAAACACCAGGTGTTGTTTATGCGATTGCTACTGCCGTCAGAGCATTGACTAAAAAAGGAGACGCCGTCATCATTCAGCAACCTGTTTATTATCCTTTTTCTAAAATTGTCCGTGACAATCAGCGCAAGCTTGTTATAAATAGTCTGGTCTATGATAAAACTGTATCCGACTTAGAAAATGGATATCGTATAGACTTTGCTGATTTTGAGAAACAGATAATTGATAATAATGTCAAGATGTTTATATTCTGCAATCCTCATAATCCTGTCGGCAGAGTCTGGCGGGAGGATGAATTAAAAAAATTAGGTGATATTTGCAGCAGACATAACGTCATAGTTATTGCCGATGAGATACATGCAGACTTTGTCTATTCGGGTCATAAACATCTGATTTTTAATCAGATCAATCCCGAGTGCAGTGATTTAACTGTTTTATGTACAGCACCAAGTAAAACATTTAACCTGGCTGGATTACAAGCGGCAAATATTTTTATATCTAATCCTAAACTGCAGAAAGAATTCCGTAAAGAAATGAATCGCAGCGGGTATAGCCAATTAAATATCATGGGACTGGTAGCGTGTCAGGCGGCATATCAATATGGTGAAAGCTGGCTTAATCAATTACTGATCTACCTGGAAGGCAATATAAAATTACTGGAGGATTTTTTGAAAAACAGCCAGCCTGATTTAAAGTTAGTTAACCCAGAAGGAACTTATCTTGCCTGGATTGATTTTTCGGCTTTCATGCCGAATGATAAAAAGCGTAAAGACTTTATAAACAACAAAGCCAAACTATGGCTCGATGATGGAACTATGTTCGGTCAAGAAGGGTCTGGTTTTGAGAGAATTAATATAGCATGTCCTCGTACCACTCTGAAAAAAGCTCTTGATCAACTTAATCTAGCAATGAAATCAGAGCAGATTCCATAATATCAAGACCAGCAACAAGCTGCTTTTCTGTTACACATAAAGGACAAAGAAATCTGACTATATTTCCATGCTCGCCTGCACTTTCGATTATAAGGCCGTTTTGAGCGCAGAGATTAACCAGCGCTGTAACCACACCACCGTTGTAATCGAGAGTGTTTTTATCTTTGACAAATTCTATGCCCATCATTGCACCGATTCCACGAACATCAGCAATCTGATCCCATTTTGTCTTCCATGCTAAAAATCTTATTTTACAAAACTCAGCTATTGTACGTGCTTTTTCACAATAGTTTTCTTCTTCAATTATTCTGATAACTTCGAGTGCGGCTGCACAAGCAAGTGGATTACCATTATATGTACCGCCTATAGTACCGGCAGGCACACTATCCATAATGTTGGCACCTGTGGTCACAGCAGATAGCGGTATACCCCCGGCAATTGATTTTGCCATAATGATAATATCAGGTGCATAACCGTTTTCTGCCCAATAATTAGAAACAAACATTCTTCCCGAACGGGCAAAACCTGTTTGTATTTCATCTGCAATCAGCAAAATGCCTTCTTTGTCACATAGAGTTCTTATCTTTTTTATCCACTCAAAAGGAGCAGGCACAAATCCCCCTTCACCTTGCACAGGTTCAACAACTATCGCAGCAATTTCACCCTCATTTTCTAGAATAATCTGTTCGAGATTTGACAAAGCACAATTTATCTCTGCAATCTCGGATGCTTCAGATGCTGTTTTTCGCAAGAGATCAGGGAAGGCAGCTCTATATACTCCGGAAGGAAAAGGCCCCATGCCTTTTGAATATGCTTTGTTTGCTGTCATCTGCATTGCTAAACTGGTTCTGCCGTGGAAAGCACCTGTAAATACAATTACACCTTCTCTGCCAGTATGTGCTCTAGCTATTTTCACAGCGTTTTCAACAGCTTCAGCCCCACTGTTTACGAGCATTGTTTTTCGTTCATTTTGCCTTACAGGAACAATTTGATTCAGTTTTTCTGCAAGCGATATGTATCCTTCGTGAGTAATTATATTCATCATCGAGTGGAAATATAATTCACTTTGCTGCTTTACTGCTTCAATAACTTCTTTATTGCTGTAACCTATATTTAAAACACCAACGCCGCCTACCCAGTCAAGAAACAAATTTCCGTCAACGTCCTCAACCATTGCTCCCTGCCCTCTTTTTATCACTAACGGATAAGAAGTACGTATAGCAGCAGGAATTGCCTGAAGTCTGCGTTTAAGAATCCGTGAGGCTTCCGGTCCGGGAACAGAAGAAGTTTTTATCTTAGGCAGAGAGTATCCTAGTGAAGATTCATCAATGTGCTTTTTTAACATTTAAACTTCCTCCAATTTCAGACTATCCTTTGCAGAAAAATTTTTTTCTGATCTCTGTGCGGCATTACTATATATTTCTATCAGATCCTGACTGTCTAGTTTTATGTAGCTGTTTGTTAAGAGTCTTTGTTGGTTTGAAATAACATTTTCTGCAAGGAAAGGGAAATCTGAATTGCCAAAACCTATTTCGATCATCTTTTTGACCGGCAAGATGTCTTCAAGCAAGTTATCTAAAGCCTCAAGAGCGAAATCGGCATCACACTTTATGCTTTCTGCCAAGATTTGTTTAAGCTTTCTCATCTTGCCATTTTTATTTTTTTCATTATACTTTTGTAAAACAGATGAAAGCAAAACATAGTTTGCTTCTCCGTGTGAAAGTCCGGATTTAGTAGCAATCGGATAACTCAAGGCATGAATTGCACCTACGCCAGCTTGTCCGAAAGATATGCCTGCAAGTGAAGCTGCCTGCAAAAATAAAGTTGCTTTATTTTTCAATAATTTGCAGCCTTTATCTATAAAACTTATATACCCTTCACAAATCATATTTATAGCCCGGATTGCATATGGTTCGGTAAAAACATTGGCGCGGGGAGATAAATATGATTCTATTGCATGTATAAGTGCGTCAATAGAGCTGGCAGCAAAAGGAATATATGGTAAGGAGTACACCAGTTCAGGAATTATAATTGCATAATCTGGCTGTAACGCCAAATCAGAAATACCTAATTTGGTTTTGGGTTCAGAAAAACTTAAAATTGAGATGGAAGTCACTTCACTTCCTGTTCCACAAGTAGTAGGAATCAGTATCAATTCTTTTTTCCTTACAGGAATTATTTCTTTTTGGAATAAAGCCAATAAATCAAGCGGTCTTTCAAGGCTGATCAGTTTTGTCAGATCTAATACCGAGCCACCGCCTATTCCGATAACTCTCTCATAGTTTAAATCGCGCGTGTCAGCAATTAATGCTCTGGCAATTGTATCATTTGGCTCACCATACCCATATTTTCTTATATCAATTATGGTAGGCATATTTTTCTTATCACAAACAGGTAGAATATTTGTTTCTGCCAAATGACCGCTCGTAACAATCAAATCTTTTGCACCCACCGCAAACGTGTCAGAAAAATTTTTATAGCTTTCAAACTGATATATCCTGGTTTTGAAATCAAAAACAATCATATTTCCCCCAAAACTTTTTAAAAATCCAGTCAAATTAATCATAAAGCATTTTGTTGATTTTGTTCCTTATGAGTCTGAATTCTGATCCATCTTTAAGTTCTCTTGTTCTTTCATAGGGAAGATACACAGGTATTGTTTCTTGAATAATTCCTGGTCTTGCCGACATAACATAAACTCTGTTTGACATAAATACGGCCTCGTCAATATCATGTGTTATAAATACAATAGTAGGCTTTTCTTTTTGCCAGATATCACGAAGCAACATTTGCATTGTTTCCTTAGTATGAGGATCAAGAGCGCCGAAGGGTTCATCCATCAATAAGACTTCCGGTTGATTGGCAAGTGCTCGTGCGATAGCAACTCTTTGCTTCATTCCTCCAGACAATTCTTTGGGAAAACATTTGCGAAAAGAAGTTAAACCTATATGTTCGAGATAGCGATCGGTAATATCCCGCATTTCTCCTTCAGGCATTTTCTTTAGTTTTAAGCCAAAACGTATATTCTCTTCAACAGTCATCCATGGGAAAAGTGTGTAAGTCTGGAAAACCATACCTCGGTCTGCACCTGGACCTTGAACAATTTTATCATTTACCAGAATTTCTCCACTGCTTGGGAAATCAAGACCTGCCATTATCCTCAAGAGTGTTGATTTACCACAACCTGAAGGGCCTACAACACAAACAAAATCATTATCCTGAATTTCAATTGTCACATCCAAAATTGCATCTATATGCTTTTTTCTCGACGTGAAACATTTGCTTATTTTTCTGGCTACAATTTTGTTATTTGCCACACTTGCTTCAAGAGGTTTTCCAGAAACAGCAATTGTATTCAGATCATTCTTCATCTGCTTGCACCTCTTTCCTGCCAGGGGAACATTAATCTTATAGCAAGAGCAAAAATACGATCTGTTATCAAGCCAATAATACCTATTGTAAGGATCCCCGAAAAAATAGCTTCCGTTTGGAAAAATTTCTGTGCTTTTAGAATTGAAAAACCAAGTCCAGAGCTCGACGCAACCAGCTCTGCAACAACAAGATATGTCCATGCCCAGCCAATGCACATGCGTAAAGTTTCCATTATACGCGGTGCAACAGCAGGAATCAGGACTTTTACTATTGTAGACCACCGTCTGGTTCCAAGTGTATAGCTGGCACTTAACAAATCTTCAGGCACAGATGCCGCATCATCAGCAATCATTAATACAAGTTGGAAAAAAGTTCCCAGAAAAACCAGGGTTATTTTTGCCATTTCGCCAATACCTGTCCAAACCATTACCAAAGGAACGAAAGCTGGCACAGGCATATATCTAACAAATTCGCATAATGGCCTTATGAGAGCCTCTGCCGACTTAAATGATCCTACCATAATTCCGGCCGGCACACCCAGAACAACAGCAAGCAAAAATCCCATTACCACGCGGTATATACTTATTCCTGAGTTTTGCAGCAAGGTACCGTCTTTAAAACCATTGATAATATTCTGTACTACTTTGACAGGAGAAGGAAGAAAAAGACTATTCACCAGTTCAGCTTCCGTAAGCACAGTCCATATTCCAATCAGAACTACGAATGATAAGACAGCTATGATTACAAATTTTCTTTTGCTGATAGGACTACGTAACCCAAAGGATTTTTTCATATCTGTTTCCCTCCTTCTCTATTATTTACATCAAAGCATTATCGTCTGTCTCGCCTGTATGAATTCTTTGACAGCGTTCCAAAGGGATCACAAAAATTTTCCCATCACCAGCCTGATTTTTACTGTTAACAAGTCTTATTGTATTTATTAACTCTTCCACATCCTGATCTCGAACATAAATCTCAATCATTTTTTTGGCTATCATAGGATCAGAATATGCACTATTTACCATCTTTTCATCCTCTTGCGAATAGAACGATATAGCTGATGAGCCTCTGCCTACAACATCTTTGATACTCATTGAATAAAAATGCTTTTCTATCAATGCTTTTTTTGTCTGGTAATACATATTCGGCCTGATAATTATTAATACCTGTTTCATCATTACCTCCGGCAGAAATATTTACAGAATTTCCTGACCACTACTGATTGTGACTGTCCGTTCAACCGGCAGAACAAATATTTTACCATCGCCAAAAGCACCATCTTTATTTGTTCTTGCGGTCTGTGAAATTATTTCAATAACCTTGTCTTCATCTTTGTCATCCACGACAATCATAATCATTTCCTTGGGTATTTCATCATAGTAAACATCTGCAACCTTAAGACCTTTTTGCTTGCCTCTGCCTAAAATACTGTATCTGGTTGCTGCTCTAAAGCCATTACTATTTAATCTATCAAGTACTTCTGCACATTTTTCCGGTCTTACCGCAGCTTTAATCATTTTCAAGCCGAACACCTCGCAATCTTTCTTATGCGTACTATATTCACATTCAGTCAAGCATGGCACTATTTTTCAAAAATTCTGTATTGATCATCTCTGAAACATCAGGCAATTTTTCTATAACTTTTAACTCCTTGAGAAATTCAGCAATAGACTGGTTTATACTGATAAAGCTGCTCTCTCCTTCTGAAGGTTCAAAAGCCTCTAAAGAATCTCTGGCTGACGTTATGTAAAGAGTATCCATCATATCCGCAAAGTCCTCTGCAGATACTTCAAGAGCTGCAGCCATAACAGCATTTGCATCATCTTCGTTTTCCTGCCAATACTTGACTGCCTGATACCAACTATCTACAAAAGCCTGTATGGCTTTGGGAGATTCCTCCAGAAGTTTTGCACTTACAGCAACGCAATCAGTAATTAAATCAGGATTATCTTTAGTTGAATACAAAAGATTTCCATCGCCTTCACTTACTGCCCTGCTTAGATAGGGTTCCCAAATAACAGCTGCATCAACCTGGCCTGCAATAAAAGCCGTGCCGGCATCTGCTATTGTCATATTAGTCAGCGTTATGTCATCCGCAGACATACCCGCCTCATCAAGCAGCGATAAAAGATACATGTGATCGACACTATATAATTCTGTTGCAACCGTTTTACCTGCAAGATCATTTATACTTTTAATATCCTTGCTGGCAACCATTCCGTCTGAACCCATTGATTTATCTGTCATCATTACAATCTGGAAATCAGCTCCCTGGCTGAATGGTGCCAGAGTATCAGGTGATGCAGCTGTTACAATATCTATGTTACCGCCGACAAAAGCCTGAAGGGAATCACCAAATGAACCAAAAGTATTAAGCTCAACCTCTAATCCATTCTCGGCAAAAAAGCCTTTTTCTTGTGCTAAATAGGCAAACATGCTGGTTGGCCATGGTGAAGTTCCAAAAGAAATTTTTATTAATTCATCGTTTGAATCAGAAGCTGAAGTTTGATCCTGAGATGATGGCTGTTCTGAAGATTTTGAATTACAGCCGGCAGCTAATGAGAATGAAATAATTATTGCAGTCAGCATACATAATATTTTTATTATTGTTTTTTTGCGATTCATTTTAATTCCTCCTAATGTTTTGATAAAAGCTTCTTATATTTTCTAGTTGCCGTTATTTTAGATCAGTTACGTGAAGGTTCATATGTCTGACAGCACAAACCCCTATGTTATGTTTGCACAAGGCGTATGATTTATTCTATACAAATTGACTGATATATTTGAAGTACATCTTTTCTTTTCGGTACTCTGGGGTTGTCTGAAATGCAAATATCATTCATTGCATCATTAGCAAGTAAATCATAGTCCATCAAGGAGACTTTTTCTTTGTCAAGATTTGAGATTTGACCGAGAGTTGCAGGCAACGAGCATTCGCTTAATAAATCTGCCACCGCATCGATAAATATATCTGCATCATTTTTATTTGTTATTGCGGTCAAACCTGATGCAAAGGCAAGTGCAGAGTATTCTTTCTCACATATCTCCTGATTAAAACGCATTACAGGTATTAGAGCGATGGCATTTGCCAAACCATGATGTATTCCTAAATGTGCACTCAGAGGATGAGCGATGGCATGTGATAGGCCTAGTCCAGTATTTGTGAAGCTTATACCTGCCAGGTATTGGGCAATAGCCAGATCATGAAGATATTTATGTTCATCTGGTGATGCTATAGCTTTTTTTAAGCTTTTAAAAATAAGTCTTACTGCTGATTCTGCAAGAAATTGCGGAATTTCCCATTTTGTAATTGTTGTATAGGCTTCAATAGCATGCGTAAGTGCATCTGCTGCCGTAGCGGCGATTAATTCAGCCGGTAAACTTGCAAGAATATCCAGATCAATTACAGCAGCAACAGGCAAAGCATATTTATCCAAACAAGCCATTTTTCGATTAGTTGATTTATTTGTAATAACATAATCCATTGTCGTTTCAGATCCGGTTCCGCAGGTGGTAGGCATAGCAATTAAAGGCAGGCCTGGATTTTTGCATTTATTAATTCCTTCCATAGATACTATATCCCTAAGATATTTATTTGTATAAGCCAGAGCCGCTGCTTTTGATGCATCTATGACTGATCCGCCACCTAATGCAACTATACAATCTGCCTTAAAATCTATTAATGCTTCAAGGCAGGATAAAACATTTTCTACAGAAGGATTTTTTTCTATCTGATCAAAAAGCTTACAGCTTAAGCCGCTGATTTTCAGGGAATTTATCACTAGCTCAACAGCACCTGTTTGGGTTAGATTCTGATCCGAAACAATCAATATTCTGGTATATTTATTCTGTTCCATAATCGCAGGCAGTTCTTTTCTGGCATTGGAGCCTATATAGAATTCTTTTGTCTGAAAAAGTTTTTTTATATCCATTACTCACCTATGTATCAAAATATATATTTGCTGATAAATCTTTAATCTGCTTGGATGTTCTAGGTTATGTCTTAATCGTATTGGGGGAGATCTGCAAAAGGATCTCCAAAAGCTGTCATTTCTTCACAAATTAACTTTTCTTCCATAATGCTGGTATCAAAGAGCAGGTAGCCAGATTTATTTTCGTTTGTTTGGCTGATAATTCTGCCAAGTGGATCTGCTATCAAGCTTTTGCCAAAAAACTCAAAATTATCATCCCTGCCTGTTCTATTAGCAGCCAAAATCCACATGCGGTTTTCCATCGCTCTTGCTAAGATTGCAGTTTCCCACTGCTTTTGATAAGGTTTTTCCCAGGCAGCTGCAACTATAAGAAGCTTAACACCTTTTCTCCTATAAACTCTTGCGGTTTCTGGATAAATAATATCCCAGCAGATTAACAAGCCACTTTTACCCCAGGCACATTCAAGGCTCTTAGATTCCTTGCCTTCCAAAAAGATTTTTTTGTCCGCAGATGTAAGATGCTTCTTTGAGTAACGGCTGCAGGTATTTCCCTTCCAGTTAATCCAGACAAGATCATTTTTATAGATATTTGGATATTGAGGACTGTATTTTTCATCAGTCAAAGTCTTTGATAATGAGCCAAAAATAATGTCTATACTATTTTTTTGGGCTGCAGCAGCAATTTCGTTTTCCGCAGTTTTTATTTGCCGGTAGATTCGGTCATCAAATATTTTTTCAAATTCAGCATAGCCATATAAACTTAATTCCGGAAACACTATTAATTTTGTGTCAGGAACATTTTGTGAAATGTCTTTTATGAATTTTAAATGCAAGCTGCAATTATGTATTATATCCGCGGGAATACAATCCATCTGTACAATGGCAATTGTTTTTTTTTCATCATTCTGCCGGCTATGCATCAAGGTACCTTCTTACATGCAAAGTAGTACTTATAGTAACAATCTGATCGAGGTTATCAAGATCCAGGTCTAGTATGTTTTGTATCTTTTCTAATCTGTATCTCATAGTATTCCTGTGTATAAAAAGAGCCTCTGCTGCTATCCCTGTATTTTTATTATGCTGTAAATATTTTTCAAGTGTATAACAAAGATCGGTATTATTCATTTTGTCATATTCAGCAAGGGGCGCCAGCTGATTGTCACAGAATCTTGATAGCTCATGTTGATCCTGAATCAGAAAAAATAGTGAATACATGCCTGTATCTTTGAAATACAAAGTAGCTTTCTCATTACCGACAGTATCAATTAAGTTTACTGCTTTTAAAGCTTCCTGATAACTTTTTTTGAATTGACTGACATTTGCATAAGGGTTTCCAATCCCTGTACGGATGGTCATGCCGTCATACCTCTCGGCTATATTAGTACGTATTTGTTCTATCATCACAGAAAATGCTGTCTTTCCTATATCTTTGTCAGCATATAAAATAGCAATATCATTACCTCTAATTTGTGTGAGCAGATTCTTCTTTGTTATGCCATGATAGATATGTCTGATCATAGAGGCAATATATTCTGCTTGATCAGAACCATATTTATACTCTTCTGACTTATCCGGTCCACTACTGTGTGTAGTTCTAAAAACTGCAATTCTGCAATTCTGGTTAAGATCAATTCCTAAAAAAGATGCTCTATCAATCAAAGTCTGTGCTGTTTCATAATTTGAACAAATAATACTGTCCAGCAAATGTTCCATAGATTGTTGAAGCTGAGCTTCTTGTATAATTTTTGTACATATATACTGTGATAAATCAATCAGTTTAACCGTCCAGGGAATTTCAAAAAGAGGCAGATTAAGACTGTTGCAAAGATCCAGATATGACTGCTGCTGCTTCCCTATATTGATTATAAAACCTGCTGATTGTTTTTCATAAGCCTTTCTAATAAGACTGTTGATAATATCAGGATTTTCCAACATTTTATTATTTGTAATAATTATAAGTTCCCCGTTATGTATCCAGTCTTGAGGGTCATCTTCCTTATCCGTGCATTCAAGACTATCCGCAAAATATATCCATCTTATAGAACGGCTAAGTCCTTTTTCACCAGCCAGAAGCTTTAACCCCTTGAGCTCTTTAATATTAATCAAATCTCTGGTCAGCATTTTCACCAATTATCAGTATTTTGCAAAATTCAAGTTCTTAGCAAGGGAAATGTCATGCAATGAGGTCCTCCTCCTGCTTTAAGGATTTCTTCTATTTCTACTTCAATAACATTTATTCCAAATGATCTCAAACGTTCATTAACAGCAGAATTGTTTTTGAATGAAATTACCCGGTCATCGCCTAGACACTGAATATTGCAATAATGCCTGAATACTCCTTCCTGAGATACATCAATCAACTCAAATTTTCTTTTTTTAAGCATTGCCAGAAAACTTTCCGGCAATGCCTCACTGCAAACTACGGCCAATCTTTCGGCAACAAGATTGAAACACATATCCAAGTGCAGATTGCGGCTATGGCATTGAACAGATGTCATTGTATAACCATATTCACTTATCTGCTGTCTAATATTATCGAATCCTGCTTCATCTGTTCTAGCAATTACACCGTGAACTATCGTGTAATCGTCTAATTGCCAGTAATCCCCGCCTTCAAATGCTCCTGATGTGCACCTGGCAATTACTGGTATCCCCATTTCTTTCATCTTTTTCTGATAGATCTTGCTTTCACCGTATCTACAGGGTTCTCTAAATCTACCGGCAATGTACCCATCAGCAAGACAAGCCCCGAAATCTCTGGCGAAAACCTGATATTTGAGAGTGCTATCAGGTTCTACAAGTACTACCTCTACACCATTTTCCCTGTATGCCTGTACAAAATCAGAATGTTCTTGCAGACACTTCTGTTTATCTAGTGGCCTGTTGTCTTTCAACCATGTCGTTGATATAACATTTATAGGTTCAAGTTCAAGATGTTCAGGTGGGCAAAGCATAACTTTTTTTAATGTTCCTGTTGCATTTTTTACGTATTCCATTTATTTCACACTCACATTTCTTTATTTTGTGATAAGTGTAAAACCTAAAGAAACCAGTGTCATTGTGTTACGGCACAAATCAATTTGTTTTGCCGACTAACTCAACCACTTCTTCAAAAGCAGTTAGTACAAGATCAAATTCTTCATATGTCATTGTTGCTGCTGGTTCAAAACGAATACATTTAGCATTATTCAATGTTCCTGCCGTCATTATTTTGCGCGCAAACAGCCCCTTGGCAATTTCATAGCCTATTTCAGATTCAGGAAATTCCACTGCTATCATTAGTCCTATACCACGAACATCTACAATAATATCAGGGTATTTTCCCTGCACTTTTCGTAACCCTGAAAGTAAATATTCACCTTTTTCAGCTGCCTGGCCAGGTATATCATACTTAATCATATATTTGATTGTAGCCAGTGCTGCAGCACAAGCCAGCGGATTACCCCCAAAAGTGGGAGAACCGAGAATCCAAGGGTTATCCTGCAGTTCTTCAACCCACATATGAGGTCTGGCGATTATGCCTGTAATAGGCATAATACCTCCGCCGAAAGCCTTGCCATAAGTTAATATGTCTGGAACAACATCTTCTGCTTCGCAACGGAAAAACGAACCTGTCCTACCCATTCCGGTCTGTATTTCATCAAAAATCAGTACTACATTTTCACGATCGCATATTTCTCTGACTTTTTGTAAATAACCTTTAGGAGGCACAATAATTCCGGCTTCACCTTGTACAGGTTCCATAATTACGCCTGCTATCTTTTCTCCAACTGCTTTAAGCTGTCGAATTGCCTGCTCAATCTGAATGGCATCACCATAATCAACATGTCGAACCTGTTGTATCATAGGCAAATAAGGCTGGCGGTAAGTACTTTTACCACCTACTGAAATTGCTCCCATTGATTTGCCGTGAAAACCGCCTACGGTAGAAATAAACCAACTGCCACCACTGGCAATTCTGGCAAGCTTCAGTGCCATTTCAACTGCCTCTGCTCCTCCATTTGTAAAAAAACAATACTGCAAATCTCCAGGTGTAATTGCAGCAACTGCTTTTGCCAGATATCCTCTCAATGGATCAAGCAGTTCCTGACTGTGAAGTGCCTGATGTTTCAGCTGAGCTTCAACAGTAGACATAATCTCAGGATTGCGATGACCACAAAGATAAATGCCAAATCCACCCAGACAATCAAGAAAGGATTCTCCATAGACATCTGTGAAATAACTGCCTTCATCCTTCCATTCGACATATGCGGCATTTGTCGATACTGATTTGCGGTATTTCAGCCAGCCTGGATTTATATGATTATTATAATTGTAAATAGAATCCTGAATCATTTCTTCTGCACTTTGAGAACTTAGATCGTCTTTTTCAATTAGACTAATTACTTTTTCCAGTTCAGACATCAATTCGCTCTGAGATTCATTTAGATTATTTGTTTTCATGCTGATTCCTCCTGTCCTCGAACCAGTAAATAGGTTCAGGCTGCGTATTTATATTTATCTGCTTTATCTCCGTATATGCTTCCAGTCCCCATGGTCCAAGTTCCCGTCCGATTCCACTTTGTTTATAGCCTCCCCAGGGAGCTTCACAAAAAGTAGGATGATAATGATTGATCCAGGTTATTCCTGCTCTTAATTTGCGAACTACCCTCATTGCTCTTGCTGAATCCTTGGTAAAAACACCAGCCGCTAATCCATAATCACTATCATTTGCCAGTCTGACTGCATCTGCCTCATCAGAAAATCTCTGAATTACCAAAACAGGGCCAAAAATCTCTTCTCTAACAATTTTCATATCAGGTGTGCAATCTGCAAAAATAGTAGGTTCAAGGAAAAAACCTTTGTCAAGCCCATCTCTGATAATCCTTTGTCCACCGGTTATCAGTCTGGCACCTTCTTTTTTGCCATTTTCTATGTATCCGATAACCTTTTTTAAATGCACTTCACTTATAAGTGAACCCATTTCAACACCGTCTTCATCTCCGCGCCCAACTTTAATTTGTGCTGCTCTTTTGCCGATCAAGTCTATAAATCTATCGGCTACTTCCTCCTGAATCAACACTCTGGAACCTGCCGAACATACCTGTCCCTGATTGCAAAAGATGCCAAAAAGCGCAAAATCAACAGCTGTTTCTATATCTGTATCAGCAAAAATAATGTTGGGAGATTTCCCCCCGAGCTCTAGAGAAATATTTTTGATATTGCCGGCTGCAGCTTTCATGATTTCCTGACCGGTTTTTGTTCCTCCGGTAAAGGCAACTTTATCCACATCTGGGCTTTCGGATAAATATTGCCCTACCGTTGAACCTGCACCTAGTACAAGGTTGACCACTCCTGGTGGCAGACCAATATCGTCCATAATCTCAAAAAGTCTGATAGCACTAAGCGGAGTAAGCTCGGATGGCTTAAAAATGATGGTATTTCCTGCCGCAAGCGCGGGGGCAATCTTCCATGCAGCCATCATCAACGGATAATTCCAGGGCACATACTCCAACAGGTTCCCGAACAATCAAAGTCTGCATAGCAGGATCGGGAACATCGCAAGTTATACCTGATGGTTTGCCTACAAGTCCTGCATAATATCTGAAGCATGAAACTGTATCAGCTACATCTCCTTGAGAATCTCTTAAAGGTTTGCCATTATTTAGTGTTTCCAATAAAGCAAACTGTTCGGACTCTTCTTCTATTTTATCGGCCAATTTGAACAAGAATGCAGCTCTTTCTGCTGCAGGTTTTTGCGTCCAGATACCTTGATCAAATGCTTTTCTGGCTGCATCTACTGCTAGTTTGGCTTCTGAAAAATTACCTTCGGCAACGGCAGATAAAATATCACCTGTGCCTGGATTTATTATTTCTCTTTTTAATTCATTTTCAGAACACAGCCAATGACCATTTATATAATGCTTATTTTTAAGACTATATGGCAGCATAGTTACCTCCAACTTACAGATCTTTTTTATTCTATTTTGTTGAATGCTAGTATTAGATGATAGTTTTTATCCTTTTACCGCCGTCCAAATTTCATCGTAAGTTCTTGTATCTTCACCTACATCCAGAATGTATTCACCTTTTTCAAAAACTTCATCTGGTAAATTTGAGGCAGGATTATCAATATAAGATTCCGGTAACAAAGACTGCGCCGCCTTGTTAGGATTCATATACGGATATTCCTCGGTAATTGCAGCACTTACTTCAGGACGTAAGCAGTATTCAATAAATTTGTAAGCAGCCTCTGCGTTTTTGGCGTCTTTAGGAATTACGAAGTTGTCAAGGAAAAGGTATGTTCCCTCTTTAGGAAAGGCAACCTCAATGTCTGAATTGTCAAGCATAGCCAAAGCAACTTCCGCACTCCAGCAATAACCTATGGAGACTTCACCACTTGCTAATTTAGCTTTGGGATTATCACTGTCAAAAGCCTTGATATTTGGTATCAGATCGCCTAATTTGGTTTTGGCTTCTTCTAATTTATCACTATCTGTTTCATTCATCGAATAACCAAGACTTTTAAGTACAAGACCTATTACAGCTCTTTGATCATCAAGCACAACCAGATCATTGGCAAGTTCAGGTCTAAAAAGATCTTCAAAACTTTCGGGCACAAAATTTATTTTTGAGCTATTATAAGCAAGAAGTACAGCTCCACCCATATAGGGTATGGAATACTCATTTTCAGGATCAAAGCTTTGAGACATATATATCGGATTAATATTGGTACTATTCTCAATTTTGGAAAGATCAAGCGGTTCAATTATATCGCCTTGTTTTATCATTATGTCTACCATGTAATCACTGGCGACAGTAAGATCATATGCACCTTTGGTTCCAGCCTGTATTTTTGCCAGCATTTCCTCATTTGATGAAAAGTAACTCATATTAACCTTTATGCCTGTTTCTTCTGCAAATTCATCTACGACACTTTGAGGAATATACTCCGACCACATAAAAAAGTTGAGAATCTCATCATCTGATTTAGATGTTGAACAACCTGCAAATAAACTCGCAATCAAGCTTATAAGCACAAAAATCGAAGCAAGAACAATCATTTTTCTTTTCATAGCAAACCTCCGTAAATAGCTATGCCTCTGCTGATAAATCTTATTTCTTTTTTCTAAATAATTGACGACCCTGAGTTGTAACAACAAGCAGCATAATAAATAACAGCAGCATTGTTGAAAGAGCGTTGATTTTAGGGCTTACTCCATATCTGACCATGGAGAATACCATTAATGGTAAAGTTGTACTTTCTGCACCAGCCGTAAAAAAGCTTATTACAACATCATCGAGAGATAATGTGAATGCCAGCAGGCAACCTGCAAGAATTCCTGGAGCTAATATAGGAAGTGTAATTCTGAATAACGTAGCTAAACGCCCCGCGCCTAAATCCATTGCGGCTTCTTCCACTGAGCTATCATATCCTTCAAGTCTTGCCCTTACAGTAAAAATAACGAAAGGTATACTGAAGGTTGCATGAGAAATGATAAGTGTCATAACGCCCAATGTCAGTTGCATTTGTGAGAAAAAGGAAAGCAATGCTATTCCCAGTACTATTTCAGGAATTACCACTGGTATATAAAGCAATGAGTCAAGCAGCCCCTGACCCTTAAACTTGTATCTGTACATGCCGATAGCAGCAATTGTTCCTACCATAGCAGAGAGAATTGTACTGCATACAGCTATCAGCAAAGTATTACCAAAAGCCGCCATCAAAGCTTTATCCTGCAAAGCTTCATGATACCATTTTGTAGTAAACCCACTCCAAACAAGACCTCTGGGAGAATCATTGAATGAATATATGATTAATACTGCTATAGGTAAATATAAAAAAATGTAAATCATGCAGGTATAAACTATTGCACCTGGTTTAATCCTAATTTTTTTGTGGTTTTTACGATTCAATTCAGCAGCCAATGATGTCACCTCCTGTCTATAAATTTAAGTCTTTCATTTTACCGCCAAACGATGTATATATCTTTACCAAAATCAAGGTCAGCAGAATCAAAAGCACTGATAAAGCGGCTCCAAACGGCCAGTCTCTGGCTGTGAGAAATTGATTTCGTACAAGATTTCCTATATACATTGTTTTACCGCCTTCAAGCAGATCAGAAATAAAGAAATAACCAAGAGTAGGGATAAATACCATAATACAACCTGCAAAGATTCCGCCTTTGGTCAGGGGCAAGGTAATTTTGCGAAAAGTCTTACTCCTTGTGGCATATAGGTCACTGGCTGCTTCCAGCAAAGAGGGGTCAATTTTATCAATTGCAGTGTGCAGTGGAAGTATCATAAACGGAAATAGTGTGTATACCATGCCCAGTAAAGTTGCTCCACGTGTATATAACATTGTTAAAGGTTCTTTGATTAATCCTATACCCATGAGCAGATTATTTATAATCCCTTCTGTTTGCAAAAGTAAAATCCAGCCATATGTTCTGACCAGAGAATTTGTCCAGAAAGGTATTATCAAAAGTATCATTAGTATAATTTTAGATTTAGGTGCTGTTTTGGCTATAAACCAGGCAAAAGGATAGCCGGCCAAAAGACATAGCCCCGTTGTTGCAATCGCCAGGGTTAATGATTGCCAAAAAACTTTCAGATATTGAATACTGATCAAACGCGTATAATTTTCTACAGTAGGGTCGAAAACTATACCTCCGTAAAGGCCTTTTTTCAGAAAACTGATCACTATAACATATGCAAGTGGCACAACTATCAAAATCAGTAGCCACAGTGCAACAGGCCCAATCATCAGAAAAGGAGCAATTCTTCCACTCTGAGAAAGTTTTTTATGCTTCTTTTTAATAGTTTTTCTTTCAACAAGTAAGTCTTTATTTGCTGTAGAAGGAATCATCTTTTACCTCCTTTCTTACTGAGCCTGAGCAAGATCAACCTTATCTATCATTTCAAATATTGCTGTTTCACGGTCAGCCGGTATTACTACTACATCTTCTGGTTCCCAGCCTGCATAAACAGCTTGTCCGGGCTTTGGTAAGTCATTTCCACTTAATTTGCTGCAAACAATTTCTTGTCCATTCCCAAGAACTGCAATTGCCTTGATAATATTACCTACATAAGTCATTTCTCTGACCATTGCCGGCAAACTAAAGCCAGCCAAAGGCTTTGGGCTCAGAATAAGCCTTTCCGGCCTGATAGAAAGGTGAACCATTTCTCCGGGGCTTTTGTCTTTATCTCTTTGAGCTAATCTCGCAGCAGTGCAAAATCCACTTTCCATCATCATGCTTATCAGATTGTTTTCTACTCCAGCTATCTGTGCTTCAAAAATATTACTTTCTCCTATAAATCCTGCAACAAACTTTGTCTGAGGTTTTTCATATATTTCAGCCGGAGTACCTAATTGCTCTAAAACACCTTCATTCATTATGGCAATGCGATCACTCATGGTAAGTGCTTCTTCCTGATCATGAGTAACATATACAAATGTTATGGCAAGTTTTTTTTGCAGACGTTTTAATTCCAGCTGCATTTGTTTGCGAAGCTTCAGATCGAGAGCACCTAGGGGCTCATCAAGCAACAAAACACTGGGTTCGTTAACAAGTGCTCTGGCAATAGCTACGCGTTGTCTTTGTCCTCCAGATAGTTGAGCAGGACTTCTGCTCTCATATCCTTCAAGCTGAATCAGATTCAACATATCCGAAACACGATTGCTTATCTCTTTTTTGGAGACATGCTTCATCTGTAGACCAAAAGCTATATTCTCATAAACTGACATATGTGGAAAAAGAGCATAATTCTGAAATACAGTATTTACTTCACGATCAAAAGGCTCATAATCGGCAACATTAAGACCTTTTAACAATATTTCCCCTTCAGTTGCAGCTTCAAACCCTGCTATCATTCTTAAAGTTGTTGTTTTACCACAACCGGAGGGACCCAGTAAAGTTAAGAACTCACCTGATTGCACAGTCAGATTTAAGTCTTTGACTACCGGTGTATCATCATAAGATTTACTAACATGACGCAAATCTATGATTGAATTATTATCTGACATATCTTTCCCTCCCCGTCTTCTTATAATGCCCTTGTTCCTTTTTCGGCTGTCCTTATTCTGAATGCTTCCTCTACATTAGAGACAAATACTTTGCCATCTCCAACCTGGCCGGTCGCAAGTTTTTCGTGTATTTCCATCAAAATACTATCAACAGCATCATCTGAAACGACAGCATATACCATAACTTTTGGAATTAGATTAAGATTGATCTTGAGGTTTTTGAACTCACTGACATTGCCCTTTTGCTTGCCACATCCCATAGCACTAAAAACAGTCATTCCACCAACATCCGCGCTATTTAGAACTTCTTTCAAAACTTCTAATTTGTCAGGGCGTACAATTATCTCCAGTTTTTTCATTTAATTACCTCCCTCTGAAATAAAAAAATGAGGAGCCTTTTTCTGGCGCCTCATTGCTTGTTTGCATTTACTTTACCACTTGACTTATGAAAGTTCAATACTCAAATGCTGCAAAATATACACAGAAAAGCACTTATTTTTGAGCAAAACACCTTTTATTAGATCTCAAAATGAAATCAAAAATATAATTTCTTTCATATTTGCTGTTTTTTCATTTATTTTCAGAACAACTAAAACCTAGACGCCATCGTTAACCGACGTTAACTTTAGTCAATATTGTGAAAATTCTTCTTGCGTTGCAGCTAAATATGGATTAGAATGCAATTGTTAGCCAAGGTTAACAGAGAGACACAGTCTTGGGATTTGTCTTTGAGGAGGATATTGTTTCAGATGAGTACGGAATACAAGCTTGCATATTATTGTGCTCCCACGTTAATGGGAATCAAGCCTGCAAGTCTGATATCACTAAAAAAAGGAACTTATAGGGAAACCAGAAATTATCTGAAAACTTCCAGCTGCATTGTAGGGCAGTTATTTAATCGTAATATAAAATGTATTGTTTTGCGTAGTTCTCATGAAAATGATCTGATATTGGTATATCAGCCAGAATTACTTCAGGAGACCTGCTGCAATAACGAAAGAAACAAACTTTATCTTCAAAATAACGGTTATCATTCTACAGACAGACTGAATGATCTTCTGAGAATACTAAGACAAAGATTTTTGCAATCTGATGACTTCCCTCATGAAATTGGTCTTTTTCTTGGCTATCCTCTTGAGGATGTAATAGGGTTTACAAAAGAGGCAGGCAAAAATTATAAATTATGCGGCTATTGGAAGGTATATGGCAATCCTGAAAAAGCACAAAAACTATTTAATTTATACAATGATTGCAGAGAGAACCTTTGCAGTCAGCTAAGCGGCGGTATTGTTAGTGACTACAAAGGAATTATGCTAAACAACCTTATAACTGCATAGCATAATTCGTCCTATGGTTTATACAAAATCAATATTACATAAAAGGAGCTTAATAAGAATGTCAAGTATTGCAATTATTTACTGGAGCGGAACAGGAAATACAGAACAGATGGCAAATGCTATTTGTGAAGGAATAAAAAAGACCCAACCTGATTGTAAACTATTTAGCGTATCTGAAATATCTGCTGAGGAAGCAGTAAAATATGACAAACTTGTTCTGGGCTGTTCTTCTATGGGTGCTGAAGTCCTTGAAGAAGAGGAATTCGAACCTTTTTATACAGCACTTGAAGAAAATATCTCCGGCAAGAAAATTGCGTTGTTTGGATCATATGGCTGGGGTGACGGCGAATGGATGCGTGACTGGCAGGAAAGAGTTAAATCGAAGTCAGGTATTTTATTCAATGACGAAGGTTTGATCATTAATGAAACCCCAGATGAAGCAGGTCTTAAGCTATGTATGGAATTTGGTGGTAATTTTGCTGAATTCTAATACATTGCACATCTCCATAACTGCAAACTTCTTGTTAAGGAGTTTGCAGTTACGGACACTAAATTTGGTAATCATGAAAATGTTTACATAATAGACCCTCCAATCTATTATCATCTCCCTTATATTCCCAAATGAGCTGACTTGTTCCCGTATACTTAGCATGTATGGTCAGTTCGACAGAAATCATGACCGTCTTACGAGTTATTTGTAGGACGGTCTTTTTCTGTAAAAAAGACTTGCTTTTTAAAATTACATTTGATACAATTCAATTGCAAGCAATTTAATTGTATTTTGACTAATTTGTTTATAAACATTATTAAGGCATTAAGGTAAAAGAAAGGAATTTTTTATGAGTATTTATGATTTTAAGGTTAAGGATGTAAAAAAGAATGATGTTGAGATGTCAGATTATAAAGGCAAGGTTCTATTGATTGTCAATACAGCCAGCGGGTGCGGATTTACACCTCAGTACGAAGGTTTGTCAAAATTATATGACCAGTATCGTGATCAAGGTTTTGAAATTCTTGATTTTCCTTGCAATCAATTTATGAATCAAGCGCCTGGTTCCGACGAAGAACTTGCAGGATTTTGCCAACTTAAATATGGTACTAATTTTCAGACTTTTGCCAAAGTTGATGTGAACGGTAAAAATGCAGATCCTCTTTTTAGCTGGTTAAAAGAGAATACTCTAAACGATGAACAAGGTAATGAAAAGCAGGGATTCAAAGGATTATTCAAAAAAATAGCTAAAAATGTAACCGGAAATGATGTAAAATGGAATTTCACTAAGTTTTTAGTTGATAGAGAGGGTAAGGTAGTAGCTAGATTTGCTCCTACTTACAAGCCTGAGCAGATAGAAGAGCATATAAAAAATTTGCTGTAATTAATCGCAGAGGTGAAGTAATTGAATTTAGAAAATTCTTTGAATAAGATAATTGAAAAAAATAATATGGAAGATAAAATTATTGATCAGGCGCTTTTGCTGAAAAACCAGCTATGCTTTCCTCTTTATGCCGCATCAAGAAAAGTAATTAAGCTTTATACTCCTATTTTGGAGCCTTTGAGTCTAACTTATACACAATATATTACATTACTGGTATTGTGGGAAAATGATAAAATTACAGTAAAAGAATTAGGCCAAAGATTATTTCTTGACTCCGGGACATTAACTCCTCTGTTAAAGAAACTTGAAAGTCAGAATCTGATTATGCGTCAAAGAATGCCTGAAGACGAAAGAAATGTAGCAATTATATTAACTGAAAAAGGATATGATATGAAAAAGAAGGCAGCAGAGGTCCCCTTTAAGGTTGCTGAATGCATAAGCCTTAAACTTGAGGACGCTCTGGAGCTGCAAAGACTTCTTCACCTGGTATTGACCTCTGATTGTGAAATATAAAATCAGAGAGTAACTCCATCCTTGAATATAGATATTTCTCTGAATCCATTTTCTTCAGTTTTTGTTTGCTCTCCACTTGCTACTTTTAATACATATTCATATAATCTGTCACCTGCATCCAGAATCGTCTCTTTCCCTGATGCTACTGTGCCGGTATCAAAATCTATCCAACCTGCTTTTTTTTCGTATAATTCAGTATTTGAGCTGATTTTTATTGTTGGTGCAGGAGCACCAAAAGGAGTTCCTCTTCCAGTAGTAAAGAGGATGATATGTGCTCCGGCTGCAGTAAGGGCGGTTGTTGATACAAGATCGTTGCCAGGACCAGAAAGCAGATTCAGTCCTGGTTTTTTTACGGTGTCAGCATAATCAATTACATCGACTACAGGAGCATTGCCGCTCTTTTGCACACAACCACAACTTTTGTCCTCCAAAGTTGATATACCCCCGTCCTTATTACCAGGGGAAGGATTTTCATATACAACTTGGCCGTGGTCAACAAAATATTTTTTGAAATCATCTACGGTTTTTACCAACTTGGTATAAACCTGTTCTGAAATGCAGCGCTTCATAAGCATACCTTCTGCGCCAAACATTTCAGGAACTTCTGTCAATATGGTCGAACCTCCTTTACTGATAAGCAAATCAGAAAATATGCCTACAGCAGGATTTGCAGTGATCCCTGATAATCCATCCGAACCTCCGCATTTCATGCCAATAATCAATTCTGAAACAGGAACTTGTTCCCTTGAATACTGTTTGGCTATTTCCGCAAGCTCGCCTAGCATTTCACTACCGGCAGAGTATTCATCTTCAACTTCCTGACAAACAAGATAGCGGATTCTATTTGGGTCAAAAGAAGGATTTTTATCCTTTATGACTTGTTTGAATTGATCCATTGTATTATTTTCACAACCCAAACCCACAATAAGTACACCAGCAGCGTTTGGATGCTGCGTCATCGCAGCCAGAACTTTTTGAGTCATAATGTGGTCTTCTCCCATTTGACTGCAACCAAATGGATGAGTAAAAGTATAGATTCCTTCGAGAGATCCGGCAACAAGTTTCTGATTGTCATTTGCCAGCTTTTGAGCTACCGAATTAACGCAGCCAACCGTAGGAATTATCCATAATTCATTACGGACTGCAACCTTACCATCACGTCGCTTGAAACCATAGAAAAAACTATCTAAAGTACTATCGAAATTTACGGTTTCGGCTAACTCCTTAAATTCAGATATATTTTCAGGATTATATGAATATTCTGTTTTTTCTGAAAGATCCGTCTTCATGTTGTGAACATGCACTTTAAATCCCGGCTCTATATCTTGGACAGCATGACCAATAGGGTAGCCGTATTTTATGATTTTTTCCTGATTAGCTATTTTTCTGATTGCTATCTTATGTCCTTTATCTATCGTCTCTTGCACCTTTATAGTGGCAGTATCAATCTGGATTATTTCTCCGCTTACAACCGGTTGTAAAATAACAGCTACATTATCCTGAGTATTTATCCTTATTGCTCTCATGACAATACTCCTTTCAAAGCTGCATACATTCCTTTGTCTTTAATATTTTGCAGATCTTTTACCACAGCCTGCTCAAATCCTTCAAGATTTTTCAGACTATCCCCCCACATTTTTTCATTATTAATTACTGCTTTTACCAAGATATCTATGGAATCAGCTTTATGATCAGCATAAAAGTCAAGAATCCATTGATCATCCTTTATCTCATATTTATTATCCCCACGCTTAGCGGTGAGAGAACCAGCCTGTAATTTCTCACCTCGATTATAAAAGTCAATATACGCAGCAAAAGAGAAAGTTATGCATGCCGGCAGAGATTTCTTTTTGGCATAATATGCTAACAAAGAAGGCATTACCCTGGCTTTCCATTTAGCTGTAGAATTAAGAGAAATATCCAGCAAAGAATGGTCTATATACGGATTGGCAAAACGCTCTGTTACGGAGGCAGCAAAACTTTGCAGTTCTTTTTCCGGAAGAGTCAAAGTAGGAATAATTTCTTCATATATTGTTTTTTCCATGAATCCACGAATTGTATCATCCTCCATACAGTTTCTTACAATATCCTGGCCTGAAAGATATGCAGCCATAATCATGGAAGTATGGGCGCCATTAAGAATTCTAACCTTACGCTGCTTATATGGCGAGTGATCATTAACAACAGTAATTGGTAAACCTGCTGCTTCATACGGCAGCTCTTTCTTTATAGATTCAGGCCCTTCAATAACCCAAAAGCCAAATATTTCCCCTGTATCTATAATATTGTCAATATACCCGTTTTCTTCATTTAAGTTTGCAATTTCACTACGAGGATAACCTGTAACTATTCTATCTACTAAAGTGGAGCAAAAAATATTCTCCTGATCCACCCAGTTCTTAAAAGCATCGGGCAATTGCCACTGCTTTATATATTTATCAACACATTTTTTCAGTTCCTGCCCATTATTATCTATGAGCTCGCAAGACAAAATAATAAAACCGGGCAAATTAAGTTTATATCTTTCCAACAGAAAGGCAGTTAGCTTTGCAGGAAAAGATTCCGGCGGGCGTTGATCCTGCAGAGATTCCGGATCATATACTATTCCTGCTTCCGTTGTGTTTGAAACGATAAAACGCAAATCTGGGTTTGCTGCACATTGCAAAAGAGCCGGGTAATCATTATAGGGATTTATACACCGTGAAATGCTTGATATTATTCGTTTGCGATTTATCTTTTTGCCATTCTCTCTGCCTCGCAGATACAATGTATATAATCCTTCCTGCTGATTTATCAGATCAGCCAGACCAGGAGCTATTGGCTGTGCTACAACAACTTTTGAATTAAAATTCGCTTTTTCGTTCATGACATCGATAAAATAATCGACAAAACCACGTAAGAAATTGCCCTCGCCAAACTGCAGAACTCTTTCTGGAGCTTGCTCAAGTACATATCCCTGATAGCCTATGTCTTTCAAAACAGAGTAATTTAATAATTTCATTTTACACGTCACCTCTTAATCAGTTCCTTAATCGCCTAATATCTCTTTGAATCCGAAAAACGCTGCAGCATTGTTGTAGCAGATATCTTCAATTATTCCACCGATTGTTTCCATATCAGCAGGCAATTCACCGTTTTCAATCCAGCCGCCTATTAGATTGCATAAAATTCTACGAAAATATTCATGTCTTGTATATGATAAGAAAGAGCGACTGTCTGTAAGCATACCCACAAAATTACCCAGCACTCCCAGATTGGCAAGATCTGTCAGCTGCTTTAGCATGCCGCTTTTATGATCATTAAACCACCATGCTGATCCGAGCTGAATTCTTGAAGGGCATTTGCTGTCAGTCTGGAATCCTCCGGCAACAGAAGCAATAATTTCATTGTCGTACTGGTTTAAGGAGTAAAATATCATTTTTGGCAAATGGCCTCTGCTTTCCATACCATTGAGTAAAGCAGCCAGAGCTGCTGCACCACCGGAATCTGCTGCACTATCAAATCCAGTATCTGCTCCCAGTTTATTGAACATAGTATCTGAATTATTACGCAGACAGCCATAATGTATCTGCATAACCCAATCATATTGATAATATTTTTCTGCCAAAGCAAGAAGGATCGCAGTCTTAAATTTATCTGCTTTTGATTTACTTATAGATAATGAACTGTCAGTAGCAAGACCTTCAATCAGAATATGATCAAGTTCTTCTTCTGTTGCTTCGGCAAAAATCATTTCATCCAGTGCATGATCACTAGCACGGCAACCATAGGATTTGAAATATTCAAGGCGACTAAATAGTGCTTGTTTTAATTCTGAAAAAGACTGTATTTTAAGTGTGGTTACTTCTTCAAGTCTAGATATATATTCCTTGAATCCAGGCTTATCAATGTTCATTGATTTATCAGGTCTGAAAGCAGGCAACACTTTCACATTGCAGGTTTTATCTTCTGAAATCTGTTTGTGATAAACTAAATCGTCAAGTGGGTCATCTGTTGTGCAGATCAATTTAACAGCAGACTGGTTAATAATACCTCTTACACTCATATCCTGATCAGCCAATCGCTTATTGCAAGCATCGTATATTTCCTTTGCTGTTTTTTCATTTAATAGTTTTTCTATACCAAAATACTTTTTTAATTCCAGATATGTCCAATGGTACAAAGGATTCCCTATGCATCGCGGAAGAGTTTGTGCCCAGCATTCAAATGTTTTATATGGATCTGTATCTTTTGCACCTGTAATATCTTTTTCTTGAATACCATTACAGCGCATAGCACGCCATTTATAATGGTCACCTCCAAGCCATATTTCGGTTATGTTTTTATATTTCTTGTCTAAGGCAATATCCGCAGGATCTATGTGACAATGATAATCAATGATCGGCATTTTAGCTGCATAATTATGATAGAGTTCCTTGGCTGCAGCCGTCTCTAGCAGGAAATCTTCGCCCATAAATTTTTTCACTTTTCAAACCTCCATAATATTACAAAAAGCTTTTTATTACATGTCAATCCTGAATAATTAAATCTTACATTTTTACGAAAAGACGGCGCAGTTTAAAACTCTCGCCGTCTTTTCTGGAGAATGTTTATCGAAAAAACCAGGAGAGCAATCACTTGATAGCACGTACCATGGCTATTTCAGATTCTTCGAGCTGTCTTATTTCACTGTTATGCATACCTGTATTGCTATTTTCAGCAATTATAAGTTTTGTGTCCGGCCAGGTTACAGTGTTATGCCAAAGACCTTGTGGTATTTTATAAAGCTTATTAGCTTCCATTTCAATTTTTTCAATTTCCAAACCATTATTTGCTGTCTCTGTTGCCTGTAGAAGTATACAACGTCCCTCAATCAGTAAAAACAACTCATCGGTTTGATTATGCTTCTCTATGCAGTCCAATTCAGCAACATCATTTGCCGGTTTCCAGTTTTTGATGCCTAATGTCCACGATCCATTATCATACAACCAAGATAATCCTTCGCCTCTATATTCAGTAATTTCTATTTTACTCATCCTTTTTTCCTTTCCAGAAGAATATAGTTTTATCTTTTACATAAATAAACAATTACTATATTCTATTTCTGTGCAACAACTTTAAGGCACTGATCAGCAATATTTGCGGCAGTAAGACCGTATTCACAGAAAAGCTCAGCAGGTTTGCCCGATTTTCCAAACTTGTCCTGAATACCAACGCGTTCAAACTTAGCCGTCGAATTGCCGGCAAGAGTTTCTGCAACTGCCGATCCCAATCCGCCTATAATTGAATGCTCTTCTGCCGTTACAATTGCTCCACATTTTTCTGCCATTTCAAGTACACAGGTTTTATCGAGAGGCTTTATAGTGTGCATATTAACAACTGAGGCAGAGACACCTTTCTGTGCTAGAATATTTGCAGCTTCCAGAGCCTCGGATACCATCAGGCCAGTTGCAATAATAGCTACATCTTCACCATCTTTTAATACATTAGCCTTGCCTGGAATAAATGGGTCTTCCTGATTTGTAAAACTATCAACTACAGGTCTTGCTACGCGAATATATACAGGTCCTGGAATATCAAGAGAAGCTTTAACAGCTTTATTCATCTCTATAGAATCACAAGGTACAAGTATCGTCATTCCAGGAAGAACTCTCATCAAAGCTATATCTTCTATACTTTGATGACTTCCACCATCCTCACCTACACAAAGACCAGAATGAGAAAATCCAAATTTGACATTAAGATTGCAGTAGCTGATTGAATTTCTGATCATTTCATATGCACGGCCAGCACCGAACATGGCAAATGTACTTACAAAAGGTACAAGTCCACTATGAGCAAATCCAGAAGCGGCGCACATCATATTCGCTTCAGCTATTCCAAAATTATAAAATCTATCAGGATATTTGTCGGCAAAAATTGAAGTCATGGTTGCATGAGCCAGATCAGCATCAATAACAACAACTTTTTCATTAACAGCACCTATCTCAGCAAGTGCTTCCCCGTATGCTACACGCAGTGATTTTGATTCAGCCATTTATTGAAACCCCCAGTTCTTTCATCGCCAGTTCATATTCTTCTTTGCTCGGCGCTTTGCCGTGCCAACCTGATTGATTCTCCATAAAGGAAATACCTTTACCTTTTACCGTTTTGCAACAAATAAAACGCGGCTTATCTTTGACCTTTTTACGAATTGCAGCTGAAATAGCATTTACATCATGTCCGTCTACCTGCTGGCAATCAAATCCGAAGGCTTCATACTTGGCAATAACATCACCAAGACTCATTACTTCATCATTACTGCCATCTATCTGCAGACCATTGTAATCCAGAAGAACAACCAGATTATCAAGTTTGTAATGTGCCGCTGACATAGCAGCCTCCCACACTATGCCTTCCTGAAGTTCGCCGTCTCCAACAATTGCATAAACCTGATAGTCCTTTTTCAAATGTTTAGCAGCAAGAGCAAGTCCACCGGCAATCGAAACACCTTGACCTAACGATCCTGTATTCACATCAATACCTGGTGTTTTGCAGGCATCCGGATGGCCTTGAAGATGACAGTCAGCCTGTCTGAAATTTTCAAGATCGCAGGAAGGATAATATCCTTTATCTGCCAAAATAGCATAAAGAGCCGGACAACCATGTCCCTTACTTAGTACAATACGGTCACGATCTTCCCAGTATGGATCCTCAGGACGTATGTTTGCTACGTCATAGTACAAAGACTGTAAGATCTCAACTACTGACAATGATCCTCCGGGGTGGCCGGACTGCGCACCATAAATACTCGTGAGAATACTGGCTCTTAAAGCCTTGGCTTTTTCTTTCATTTCCATGTTTAATATCTCCTATATTTTATTACAATCTGATTTAATATCTGAATCAGAAATTTTTTCAATTTCTAGCAGAAAGATTATCCCTTAACAGCTCCGGCGGTGAGTCCTTCCACCAATCTTCTCTGAGCAAAAAAGAACATCGTACATACTGGAATAATTGTCACAATGCCACCGGCAGTCAGAAGACCCCATTCAATTTTAAACTGCCCTACCATTTTTTTAAGGGCAACAGGAATGGTTCTGTTATCCGCATTAGTAAACATTACGGCAAAAGTATACTCATTCCATGATGTCATAAAAATATAAACACCGGTCGCAATCAGACAAGGAATCATAAGCGGAAGAATAATTTTCATAAATGCTTGTGCCCGGTTTGCGCCGTCAACCATAGCAACTTCTTCCAAAGACATTGGCAAATCATGTAAATATCCATTTAGCAGCCACACAGAAAAAGGAATTGTAAAGGTTGTATATGACAAGACAAGCGAGGCAGGTGTAAAAAGTAGTCCAAACTGCCGCATTAGCGTATAAAGGGGTATCAAAAGCAAGACAGTTGGAAACATATTATTTGTCAAAAACATTATCATAAATATTCTTTTCCCTTTAAATTCGAATCTGGAAAAAGCATATGCAGCCAGCAGTGATACTACAAGACTCACGCCCGTGGCCATTGCAGCTACAAGCAAACTATTTTTGATCGGTTCTACAAAGTCAAATTTTAGAAACAGGTCGCGGTAATTTTGCCATGTAGGCATCTGCGGCCAATAAGTTAATACTCTACTGTAAAGCTCCTGTTCCGGCTTTATTGAAGTAATAAAAGTCCAGTAAAAAGGAAACAGAAGAAAAATCAGCAAAACAAACAGCGGAATCAGAAATAAAATAATATCACTAGGCAAAAATTTTCTATTCATTGCTTACTTCTCCTGTGCCTTAAACATGCCCTTAAGATAGGGTATTGCCACGGTAAGAAGAACAAATGTCAACATCAGTGACAAGGTTGATGCATAGCCCATATTTAAGGATTGTGCTTCTGTAAAAGTATAAATACTTAATGTCTGAGTAGCATAACCAGGTCCACCACCTGTCATGTTATAAATAACATCGACAGAATTTGCTACCCAGATTATTCTCAATAACGTTGTTACAAACAAAGTGTTTTTAAGTGATGGTATCGTAATCTTAAAAAGTCTCTGAAAGGCATTAGCTCCGTCCATGTCTGCTGCTTCATAAAGCTCACATGGAATACCCTGAAGACCTGCAAGAATCATAAGTGCGAAAAAAGGTATCCCCTGCCAGATAATGGTTACAATTACAGCAGGAAAAGCTGAGCTTGCCCGGGCAAGAAAAGGAATTGCTTCATTTACTATTCCGGTTTTTAGCAGCAAATCATTAATAACACCACTGTTACCGTCATACATCCATGTCCACATTAAAGCTATCAGGACACCAGGAGTAACCCAAGGTATTAGAGTGACTGACCGAATCAGACCTCTCAAGGGAAATTTCCTGTTAAGCAGCGTAGCCAAAATAAAGCCAAAAACAAACTGCAGACCCACACCGACTACTACCCATATAATAGTACGCCATAAACCCATCCAGAACCTTTCATTTGTTAGAACATTAATATAATTTTCTAAACCAACGAAACCTATTCTCTTAGGTTGAAGCAGATTATAGTTCTGAAAACTCATCATAATTGTGTTAATTATTGGATAAAAAACAACCATCATAACTATAATCAGTGCCGGGGCTATAAGAAGATACGGCCATAAATAAGGTCCTTTACGATTCATTATAAACACTCCATTTATATGATCCGGGCTGCTTTTTCAAGCAGCCCGAACATATTGATTTGCTTTCTATTAATCGATATTTATCCGTGCAATCCATCCTGCAGGGTATTCATGGCATCTTCAGCTGTTATTTCTCCAGCAAGAGCTCTTTGAACAGTTGCAGGCCACAGATCATTAATCCAAGATGTTGTTGTATCAAGTACAGGAAGTATGCCCGCCACTGGAGCACCTTCAATAGAAACTTTCATGAATTTATTATCCTGGAATGAAGGAAGATTTTGAACAGTTTTACTTACAGGAACATTTCCTGTTGCCTCACACCATGTTTGCTGTCCTTCTTCTACAGCCAGATATGCCAACCATCTAAAAGCTTCTTCAGGATGTTCACAGTCTGTAAAAATAACATTCTCTGTGTCTCCCATTGATGTCCACTGACCTTTGCTGCCAGGGAATGGGAAAGCATCAACATCATCACCAAAAGTTTCTACCATACCTGTAGATGATCCTATATGGTGAACTGTCATAGCAGTCAATCCAGACTTGAAGTTGTTAATTATTTCATTAAACCCATCGGCAGGTGCAGTCGGCGGTGTGAATCCATTTTGGTAAAGATCCACAAAATCCTGCATACCGGCAATTGCATCAGGTGTATTCATATTCATAAAGTCACCACCTGTTGCATGAATAAAGCTGCCCCATGGTTCTTGCCCACCGGTTGAACCACGCATACCAAAACCGTATTGATCAATTGATCCATCACCATTGGTATCAACTGTAAGAGCTTCACAAGCAGCCAGGAAATCTTCATATGTCTCTGGGACATCAATACCTGCAGCTTCAAACATTGATGGTCTGTAATAGACATATAAAACCTGCCAATTCCAAGGCATTACATATGTTTTGCCATCAGGAACAACTTTCATAACGTCATAAAGATTATCAAGAATATCATCTTTATCGTCCCAGTTTGCAATCATATCATCGAGCGCAACCAGTTTGTCATTTTCTGCAAAAGCAGGGGTCCAAGTGAGTTTCCAAGATGATGTATCAGGACCACCTCCACCCATTACCGTTGTTAACAGAGTATTACCATAGCCGCCACCATCCCAAGGCTGTTCCTCAGCTGTAACGATAATATCTGGATTTTTAGAGTTGAAATCTGCAACCATATCCTGAAATACAGCAGAATAGTCAGGGTTATCAGCCCAGTACCAATGTGTTATCTGTACTGGATCACCATCACCTGAAGGCTCGGTTGTATCAGGATCGTCTGAACCATTATCAGCAGCAGTTGTCTGAGCCGGTGCTGTAGTACTGTCTGAGCCACCGCAACCAGCGATCAAAGTAAAAATCATAGCTAATGCAAGAATAATTGTTAATAATTTTCTTAATTTCATAAAGTCAACCTCCTCTTGAATGAATCCTAAACCGAATCAGAAGATATAGTGGATCTCCCTGATTCTTTCACAACTTGTGATGATTTTTTTACTGATCAATTTTGATCTTCATGTCTTTCATAGATTCGATCAGATGCTCCTCAATCTCCTTTCTTGCTAATACTGCATCTCTTTCTTTTATTGCTCTATATATTCTTCTGTGATACTCAATAGCTTTTTCAAAACTACCGGGCACATCCATGGTTTGTGTATAACCAACATAAATAGATTCATTTACAATAGGCAAAATTCTTTGCAAAACATCGTTTTGTGTGCACTCTGCAATTGCAGTGTGAAAATCTATATCAATACGAGAATGATTGCCACTTTTCTGATCTTCTTTTGACATTGTTTCAAGAATTTTGGCTAATTTTTCTAAATTGGCCTGCGTTGCTCTCACCGCAGCCATAGCTGCAATTTTAGGTTCTATCATCAAACGTGTTTCCATCAGATTAGCCAACAGATGCCTTTTATTTGCATAATTTAAACCAAGAGGATCTGTAACCTGACCAGGTCTCATGGTTATAAATGTGCCAACACCTCTTTTTATCTGAATTACATTTTCAGCCTTTAGTATTTTTATAGTCTCTCTTACAGTAGATCTACTGACCCCAAATCTTTGTATTAGTTCAGTCTCCGTAGGGAAACGATCACCAGGATTAAGTTCCTTGCTGAATATCATATTACGCATAAGCTGGGCAAGGTGCTCTGGCAGATTCTTTTGAGCAATTTGTTCTGAAATTGGTTTATTACTAATGCTATTTGCCATAACTATTACTTCTTACCTCCTGGTTAATAAGCGAAACAAACAAAAACAACCTTTTATTTATCAGACGTCTGACGTCTCAGCCTAGACACATTTAACCACGACGTCTGACGTCTGTCAACATCTTTTATACAAAAAATTTCTATTTAACACATTTTATAATGTGTATTTTGTCATAAATTATCAAATGCTGAAAATTTGTAGATCTATACTACTGCACAAGCGCAGGCAAAATTGTAACAAGACCAGGAAAAGCTATCAGCAAAGCTATGCAGGCAATGACAGCAATGACAAAAGGCCAAACGCCTTTAAATATCGTTTCCACAGGCAGATCTTTCACAACCCCCTTGATGATAAAAACATTCATTCCTACAGGAGGAGTAATTACACCCAGAGCCACAACAAGAACTATAATCACACCAAACCATATGGGATCATAACCCAGAACATCAACCGCAACAGGATAGAAAATAGGAATTGTCAATAGAATAAGAGCCAACGCATCAATTACACAGCCAAGAGCAAAACTGACAAGTAAAATAATTGATAAAATCGCAAAAGGAGGTAAGGATAAGGAAGCAGCCCATGTCGCCAAAGTAAAAGGCAATCTGCTAACAGCTATAAATTTGCCAAAAATCATAGCTCCGCCAACAAGCAGCATAATCATTGACGTTGTTTTTACCGTTGCTAATAGAGATTTACTAAACCCGGACATAGATAATTGCCTGCGAAGGAAGGTTATTAGTAATAAGCTGGCAACACCAACTGCACCAGCCTCAGTCGGTGTAAACCAGCCAAGAAACAGTCCGCCCAGGGAAATCACAAAAACAAAAATCACTTCTAATAAACCGTTCTGCAAACCTGCAACACGTTCTCTCCAAGTAAATTTAGCACTAGCAGGGCCTAGTTCAGGTCTGCGTTTAACAATAATATAAATTGTGAGAATATATAGCAGCATCAGCAAAATACCTGGAATTATCCCTGCTACAAACAATTTTCCTATTGACTGCTCTGTCTGTATTCCATAGACAATAAATATTACACTAGGAGGGATTAATACACCTAGAGCACCTCCTGCTGCTACACTTGCGGAAGACAAGGAGTCATTATAATTATATTTTCTCATTTCCGGAAGAGCGATCGCTCCCATTGTTGCAGCCGTCGCGGTATTAGACCCGCAAATCGCACCAAAAACGGCACAAGCTATCTGCGTAGCCATTGCAAGACCACCTTTTTTATGACCTACCATTTTATAGGTAAAACTATATAAGCTTGCACCTACCCCGGAATGATAAGCAATAAAACCCATCCAGACAAACATAGGAATTACACTTAGGGAATAAGAGGAAAAAGCACCTTGCATATCAGTTGCTATCATTCCCAAAGCGGCAGGAAAGGATCTAATAATACCAAATCCTACAAAACCCACTCCCATCATTGCTATTGCAATAGGCACTTTTAGAAATATTAATATCAGAAAAACAATTATACCGGCAAGACCAATAATTTCAGGACTCATCAACAAGCTCCTTTTGTATCATCACCTTTTTATCACCCGCACTTTTATTTCCTGCTGCAACAAAGCCTTCAAAAGCTTTAATTGCCACACTTAAAGCAAAAATAACAAAACATAAAGCCATAAGATAAACAAAAATATAAAGCGGAGTCTTGGTAGTAACAGAAACCTCGCCTGCACTCATAATACGTCCTGCACGGCTAAAAAGAGCAAAAGCGAATAAAAACAAGACTGCGCATGTAGCTATTCTTCCAGCTAAGGTAATCCATTTCTGAATACCTGTTCCTAATTTATCTACAAAAAAACTTATTTCAATATGTCCATCTTGCAAAGAGCAAAAAGACAATCCGCAGCCGATTATAATTATTGTCAAAAATCCAGTCATATCATAAGTCCCCATGATAGGGGACTTGAATACAGTGCGTAATATGACATTGATTGTAATCATTAGCATTAAAATGACCAGGGCGGCACAAGAAACATAATTAAGTATTTTGGCAGCTCTCTCAGTAAAAGATTTTAAGAAATGCACACTCAATCCTCCTGAGCATATAGACTATTGTAATGATCGGCTAATTCCTCGATTAAACTTAACGGATCCATATCTATACCTTGATCAATTAATTTCTGTTTATAAGATTCCTGAATTGGTCGGACTTGTTCTATCCAAAGAGAAGTTTCATCATCGGAAAGCTTTATAACTTCAAGGCCATGTTCCTCAACAGCATATTTCATTGCCGATTCATTTTGCATATCCCATAAAGCGGCTCCTGTTTCCGCATGGAATTTTTCGGTTACTTCTGTTATTGCCTGCTGTATATCAGAAGGCAAAGCTTCCCAAGTATCTATGTTCATTGTGACAAAAAACAATGTATTATAGATAAAGGGAGTTAAAGTAAGATAATCGGTAACCTCCGCATGGTTCCAGCCTTCCAGAACTTCCACAGGCGAAAGATTCCCTTGAACAACCCCTTTTGAAAGAGCATCATATGTATCGGGTTGAGGCATCCCTACAGGTATACCTCCTAAAGCTGCAAGTGTATCGGCACTTATGCCGGTTGCTCTTATTTCCATCCCTTGCAGATCAGCTAGATTGCGAATAGGATTTTTGGAAAAAATATCTCCAGGGCCGGTCGCAATTACCATTAATAGCTTTGTATCTTGAATTTCAGGCGGATTTAGCTCCTGAATGCCCTCCCAGGCAACCATACTGGCAGTTTTTGAATTTGAATAAATTATGCCAGGCTGCTCAAAAGCTTCCAGAACAGGAAATCTTCCAGGAGTATATGCAAAGCAGGACATACCTATATCGGCAACTCCTTCAACAACACCATTATAAACAGCTGCGGCTGCCAACAATGTCTCTCCTGGATAACTTTCAATTACAACTTTTCCATCTGTTGCTTCGGACACAGCTTCAATCCACCCCTGAACAAAAACAGCTTCAGCCGGATGCGAAGCAGCAAAAAAATGAGCAAGACTCAATTCAATTTTTTCACTCTCAGATTTAACTCCACAGGCAGACAACTGAGCCGCCATAAGAACTACGGCAACAAGAACTGCCGTAATAGATAGTTTGGTTTTTTTCATAACAAAATCTCCTTCATGTGTTCCCAAAAAACACATAGAAGGGCAGCTGGTATTGTATTCAGTTGAAATTTAATAAAATATACAAAACTCCCCTGCCGTTCTACCGTTCTCCCCAATTGTGCCAAATAGCACTGATTACATTTCTTCCGTACTACAAATCTACAACAACAGTCAACAACGACTGCTAAATACAAGTATAGGAATTACTACTCAAAGTGTCAATGCACCAGAAAGTATTTCTATTTATTTCAGGTTGAAGCTTTTTGCACACCTGAAACAACAGAAGGTTTTATAGTTTGAGTTGATGCTGTTGATGAATTAACCGCAGCAGCAGAAACAGCCCTTTTCAAATCTCCATTTTGCACAGCAGGCTGGGCTTTTGGCATAACACCATCTTTTATAACGGTCACCTTCCCGTTTATCACAGCACCTTTTGCAATTTCCAGGGAACCTGTATAAATGTCACCCGTTATCTCAGAATTTGATTTCACGCAGGTATTGCCGTGAATACGCATATCCCCTTTGACAATTCCGTTGATTATTGCAGTCTGAGCTTCGAGATTACCCGTCAGGCTTGACCCCTCATTAATACTGGCATCATTTTTTAATCTAAGATCGCCTTTTACTTTAGCACCAGTAAGTTCTATAGCTTTTGCAGTTACATTGCCCTCAATTTCGCCTGTAAGATGAACAGTTTCCTCGCAAAGTATATTTCCTTTAACCTTGCCACTAATATTCAAGTGAGATTTCGTTACGATAGCACCGCTAATTTGAGTATCTGCAGTAATAACCGCAGCAGGTTTTACCGCTTCATCATTCGATTTTTCTGTCTTTACAACTGTTTCAGTTCTAGGTTTTTGCTCTGTGCTTACAGAACTTTCAGAATAATTATTCTGACTACCGACAGGATAGTCTACTTTGTTTTGATTACTAACATCTGCAGATACCGGCTTAGTTTCTTTGGCTTCTGTTTTAGTTTCACTTGACTGGTTTGAGCTTAATTCACTCAAAGCTTGTCTGAAATTTTGTTTAATAGACATAGTTAATCCTCCTGTTTGCTGATGGTCGGTACTTTTTTATATAAAATCCTGATCAAAATCTGATCGGGTTCGTGTCGGCCTTAAGGCTATCAAATACATATCCTTTTTCTATAAGCAATTCAATAATTTGCGGTAAAGCTTTGGCTGTTTCCTGACAATTTCTTGAATCATGAGCTAAAACAACAAGCTGATTTTGATCAGAAACTGTTCTCATAACATTCTGAACAATTTGATTGGCATTGGGATATGGCAGCAAAGCATCATCTGCCGTGCTATTCCAATCGAAATAATTAAAGCCTCTGCTTTTAATCTCTGATAAAATTTCTTCAGGAGCATGTTTATTATATTTGCTCTTACTGCCACCAACAAATCTGAATATCTGCGGATATTCACCTGTAACTTCATAGATATATTTATAATTATCATACAAATCAAGCAGATAGTTTTCTGAAGATTTATAAATGACATTTGTATCATGGGTTGTCGAATGCATCCCGATTGAGTGTCCCCGGTCTGCTATCTCCTGCAGAATTCCTTTTTCGCGTTCACTTTGTCTGCTGATCACAAAAAAAGTTCCTTTAATGTCATATTCATCCAAAGTATCAAGTATGCCCAAAGTAACCTCAGAAGGTCCGTCATCAAAAGTGAGATAAGCTGTTTTTTGCTCCGGGGGATCTGCAAATTCAATAACCGGCTGCCAGAAATCAGGAAGAAATTCTAATTGAGGAGCTGGATAATCATTGTGAGCAGGATCACTGTCCGGATTAAGTTCAGCCAGCAACCCCTCTATCGATGAATTATCAAGAGAACCGGCAAGTGTGTTGTGAAGATCTGCACTATACTCTTTCGAAGTGTTTTCATCAATCATTTTCTCCAATGTATATATTCTTTCTTGAAGATCAGAGATTTTACGACTGGCATTATTGTGATATACAAAAAGAACCGTCAAAGAAGATATCAAGAGCACAAAGCATAAAGGCAGAATAACAAACAAGCAAACTTTTATAAGCTTTTTGAAAAATGAAACACTGCCAAAACTCATAGTATCTCCTCAATAATTTTACTTAACCTAAGCAAAATCATCTTTTATATTATTAAAATACCAAATTTTTTTACAAAAGAAACACTGCTATGATAGCGATTATATCAAATAGATATAACTTTTTCTCGAAAATTTATATTTTTTCTTTTTTTTATACAATAGACCTTTACTCAAACTATTAAAAGGGCTGTTACATCAAACATCAAAGTCTGATGTAACAATCCCCTACTACAATTAATTTCTATATCTTTTTATCAAAATTCAGCAAAAAGATTTTTATAATTGCAAAGTTATTTCATTAGATGAGGCTTCAATAATAATACCTGAGGCCTTTAAACCTGTTGTTTTATCTGGCATTACAAGATTTTCGTCAACAGAAATAATTTTGCCGCCTTTAATTGAACTTATTTCTTTTATTCCGTTCACAATTATTCTTTTATCAACAATAGGCGAAGTTGCTTTTATAGTAATCAGATCATCCATTGTTTTGGTTGCTGTTAATTGATTCACGACCTCACCTTTCATATTTGTCAGCGTACAAACAGCAAGACCTTCCCCTAATGGCGGATAATATATTATTTGTACATTGTCTGCATAATCATAATCAGGACGATCTGTTTTGGTGCCTATCGGAAGCAAGGTGTTTTCCCGCACGTAAAGAGGCAAAGAAAAATAATCATATACAGATTCATACCAGCGCCCACCTTCTCTAGTCTTGCCTGTGTAAAGATCTGTCCAGTAACCAGAAGGAAGATAAAACCGCCCTATACCCTCATCATTAAAAATAGGTGCAACAAGCAGCGATTCACCAATCATATACTGCAAATCAAGATATCTTACAGCAGGATCGTTTGTGAATTCAAGAACCATAGGTCTCATAACAGGAACACCCGTGGCATGAGACTGGACTGAGTTGCTAAATATATAAGGCATCAACTGACATTTTAATCGGGTAAAAGTACGCACCACTTCATTAGATTCCTGGTCAAATAACCAAGGCACCCTATAACTTCCTGATCCATGCAGTCTGCTATGAGTAGAAAGAAGTCCGAAAGCTGCCCATCTCTTATAGAGATCAGGTGTAGCCGTATTCTCAAATCCAGAGATATCATGACTCCAGAAAGAAAAACCAGACATCGCGAAAGACAGACCACCACGCAGTGTTTCTGCCATCGATGCATAACTTGCCATACAATCGCCGCCCCAATGCACAGGAAATTGTTGTGAGCCAGCTGTGGCACTTCTGGCAAAAAGCACTGCTTCGCCTTTACCTTTTTCTTGTTCTAACAATGAGAAAACGCACTGATTATAAAGGAAAGTATAGTAATTATGCATGGCTACAGGATCACTGCCATCATAATAATCAACATTTACTGGTATTCTTTCACCAAAATCAGTTTTCAAACAATCAATTCCTAAATCAAGCAGTATTTTCAGCTGTTTCTGATACCATTTGCAGGCATTGGGATTCGTAAAATCAACGACTGCCATACCGGCTTGCCAGCAATCAGTCTGCCAAACACCTTTACCATCTGACCTTTTTAAGAAGTAACCATTTTCTACTCCTTCCCTGAACAAAGAAGTATTCTGTGCTACATAAGGATTAATCCAGGCACAAAGTTTAAGACCTTTTTGTTTATATCGCTCAAGCATAGCTTTAGTATCTGGAAAAACTCTTTCATCCCACTCAAAGTCACACCAGCGAAATTCACGCATCCAGAAGCAGTCAAAATGGAACACACTAAGGGGGATGTCTCTTTCCAGCATGCCATCAATAAACGAACTGGTTGTTTCTTCATCATAATTTGTTGTAAAAGATGTAGAAAGCCATAAGCCAAAAGACCAAGCAGGAGGCAATGCTGGTCGACCAGTCATAGATGTATATGATTCAAGAACATATTTCAAATCAGGACCATAGAAAAAAGTATACTCAAGCTCTTCCCCCGGAACAGAAAAACCGACATACCCAACCTTCTCACTAGCAACTTCAAATGATACATTACCGGTATAATTGACAAAAATTCCATAACCTTTATTACTCATATAAAAAGGAACTGATTTGTAACAAAAATCAGAAGCTGTTCCGCCATCTTCATTCCATGTCTGCACAGTCTGTCCATTTTTGGCAAAGGCTGTAAATCTTTCTCCAAAACCATATATGCTTTCATCTGGTGCAAGTGATAATTCCGTTACCATATAAGGGTCGTATCGGAACTCATTCAGATAATGCTCCTGTGGTAGCATAGTAGAAGGCTGTTTATCCCATCTTATATAGCCTAAATTTCTAAAACCACATGATGTTATTATTTTACCGTCTGATTCAAACTGATAACTAAATGATTTTTTATTAACTCTGACAGTTATATCATCGGCAAACATAAGAATTTCTAAATCATTATCCTCAACCTTGACAGTATTTTCTTTTTCACTGATTTTAAAACGAGGTGTTTTGCTTTCATACCCGGAAAAATGAAAAGCTTTCACAGCGATAGCATTATGCCCGACCAAACGAAATTCTATCGTTATAGTAGGCATATTCAAAGTATCACCTCGTGAATTTATTGCTCCGACCGGGGCAAGAATCCTCATTCCACCATCGATAATTTCAAGTTCATACGCTTCAGCTGCATAAAGCGCATTTGCACGCTCACTCCTTAGCCAGTAACCTTCAGTAAATTTCATTTCTGCCTCCTTTTTGGATCATTTGGTCTGTTAACTTAAAACTAAAAAAGAGACTTGAAACGCCTCTGGTACAATGGAATCGTCACAAAACCAATTTCTCCCAGAAAGGACGGAATCAAGTCTCATGAAAATTGTACCATCAAACGTCGTATGTCCGCGATGCCATTCGAAAAAATTTTACTATTTTGGCAAGGATCAGCAAGGTTTCCAGAAGTATCGTTGCCTTGTTTGTAAAAGGCAGTTTGCTCCAGACAATCCCGTAACCGGACATAGGTCTGGCAAAAGAAAATATCCAAGCTGTCCCAAGTGTGGTAAAGCTTCGTTTCTGCATCACGACTATACGTATTACTCAAACTACCGTTGTGGTGATAAATTCTGCTATCACTCATTCTTTGTCCCTAAACTGATCAACATCAAACCACCTTCTTCAGCATTGATGACACATTCTTTTTCCATGAAGCGGATGAGACATCCTCTTCATATCGTCATTGCGGCTCTCAATTACTACTTCATGGCCAATGTCACCATGCGCAAGGTCTCTCAGCTGCTTTCGTCCGTACACCAGGTTCATGTTTCCCATGTCACCATTTCCAAATGGATCAAGCGCTTTACACCCGTCTTCCAGCACCTACAAAGCAGCTTCTTGGAAAAGATCAATCTGTCCGATTCTGACGAATGGCACTTCGATGAAACCTATGTCAAGATCAATGGTAAAGACTACTATCTGTGGCTGGCCATCGACTCTGAAACGCGTTTTGTTCTCGACTTTAACCTTTCACCTTATCGCAACTCCGACAGTGCGTTTAGCCTGGTTAAGAGCTGCAAAGATAAGTTTGGTGCGCCTAGGTCAGCGATTGTTTCTGACCGGTATTTTGCTTATAAGCAGCCGGTTAAACTATTCTTCTCTAAGGCCAGTCATATCCAGGTTCAAGACTTCCACGATGTCATTTCCAACAATCTCATCGAAGCGTTCAACGGTCAGCTTAAAGCCTGGTATAAGCAGAAACGCGGTTTTGGTTCCTTTGACAGCGCCAATCGCTTGCTAGCAACATTTATCTACTTTTACAACTTCCTGCGGCCCCATTCGTCTCTGGACAACCTAACCCCAGCTCAAGTGGCTGGGCTTGATTCTTCAAAACGAAGTAGGGACAGCTGGTTTTTAGTAGCTTAAGTAATATTCAATTCTCAAGGTTCACTTTACCGGTTCTCACCGGTTTGTTTGCTGTGTCTGTTTTTCTTTCAACAGCATACTTGCTTTCGATTTTCCTTCGTGTTACCTTACTTTCATCCAAACAGGTGATGGTTTTTTAATTTTCCTTTACCAGTTTGCATTTCAAGTCTCTTTTTTCTCATTCTTAGTTAACAGAACCAGAAATAAATCCCTTTGACAATTCACATCTGTCAGCAAGTTCCTCTTGAGTAAGCTGATTGGACAAGCGTAGAAATTTTACTTTTTCTCCGATATTCATATCCATGCCTTTCTTTTCATTACCGAAACTATAATGAAATAGAGACAGTAAACAAGATGTTTACATATACTAAACAACATTTGCTATTATACAAATCTAAAGTGAACATTGTCAAATGTTTTCTAGCATAAAAGTAGTTATTATAATTTATAATAATCTAATTAGGTTTAAGATTGATTTTTAGTTAAAGGCACGTTATTCTTAATCGTGAATGTCAGTAATAAGATAGGAGATTAAATCTATGTCAGCTCACGAAGCAATGAGAGAAAAAATAAAGAAGGCAAAAAGAGTAGTTATAAAAGTTGGAACATCAACTTTGACATATGAAAACGGTAGAATAAATTTAAGTAATATGGATCATTTATGCCGTTCTATTGCTAACCTTATGAATATGGGTAAACAAGTAGTTCTTGTTTCTTCAGGAGCGATCGGTGTAGGTGTGGGGCGCCTTAGATTGCCTGAAAAGCCTGCTTCCATAAGAAAAAAGCAGGCTGTTGCAGCTGTAGGACAGTGTGAGCTTATGAATATGTACAGCAGAATTCTTACTGATTATAGTTATCCTGTAGGCCAGGTTTTGTTAACTAAAGATGATATTGATGATCAGGAAACAAGGAAGAATATCGTTAACACTTTCGAAGCTTTGCTGGATATGGAAATTCTACCTATTGTAAATGAAAATGATACAGTCTCAACACGTGAAATATATCACAATGGAACTTTTGGCGATAATGATACCTTGTCTGCCATTGTTGCTGTTCTGGTAGAGGCCGATCTATTGATAATGCTTACCGATACCGACGGGCTGTATGACTGCGATCCCAGAATTAATTCAAATGCCTGTTTTATGTCCTATGTGCCTGAAATAACTGATGAAATTGAATCTCTTGCAGGTGGAGAGGGGAGTAAGCGGGGAACCGGTGGCATGCGCAGCAAAATTCTGGCTGCACGTATTGCTACGGTTGCAGGTCTGGATGCGGTTATCGCCAATGGATCAATACCTCATATAATTGACAATATTATGGAAGGCAAAAACCACGGGACTATGTTTGCTGCAATGGAAAAATAATTATCCTTGCGGTGCCGGTTCCGGTTGGATTTGCACTATGCCTGTCTGAGCAGGGGGTTCATCTTCAGCCTGTCCGGCCTGATCAACACCGTTTTGATCTTCTGTATTTTCTTCTTCCTCTTCTTCACCAGGCAAATGTAGAGTACAAGGTTCAGAAGGATTAAGAATAACGCCCGGTATAAAATACTCTGTTTGCTTATCCGGACAGAACTCCGTTGCCAGCATTCCTGTCTCTTTACATATCTCAGCAGTTTGAATTGACTCAGGACGTTCAAAATCTCTATATTCAAGTCCCTCGTGAATAGCATTCATTGCTGCCTGCCAGATTAGAATGGCATTGCTTTGATCCGCAGGCAGTATTTCTGTTCTGCGCCCAAAGTCATTGTCAAAACCATACCAGACAGCTGCAGAGTAATATGGTGTATATCCACAAAACCATTTATCAATGTTATCATCAGTAGTACCTGTTTTACCGGCTGCAGGCATGTTATCAAGACCTCTTCCGGCTGCAGTTCCGTTTGTCAGAACTCCCTTCAAAATATCGGTCATGATAAAAGCTGTTTCAGGTCGATATACTTCCGTAAATACCGGCCTGTTCTCCAGCAGTACATTGCCATCAAAATCAAGAACCCTGGTGTATAAATATGGCTCGGTATAAAGACCGTTATTGGCAAAAGTAGAGTATGCTCCGGTCATTTCAAGTGATGTTACACCATTGGTAAAAGCACCCATTGCCATACTTACCAGAACCTCACTGGGATCAGTTCTATCGATTCCCACCATTTTCAGATAACTGACTGAGGTTTCACCACCGATAACATCCTGCCAGACATAGGCTGATGTTGTATTTCTGGACATTTCGATTGCTCTTCTAACTGTAATATTTCCCAAATAATTACGGTCAGCATTTTTGGGGTAAGGCGTGGTTGGGTTTTTGTCATCATAAAAGACTATCTGATCAGAAAGAATTGTGGCAGCAGTAAGCTTGCCTGTTTCCAAAGCAGGTCCATAAACATTAAGTGGTTTTATACTTGAACCAGGCTGTCTTCTGGCAGAAGTGGCACGATTTAAAACGAAGTTTGCTGTTTTTTCGCCATAACCACCTACCATACCTTTAACCTGACCAGGATTGTTTAGATTATCAATTATTACAATTGAGCCTGTCGCACCACTAGGTAAATGACTCAATGCAGCGGGGTTTTTAGCAAAATGTTCTTCTGTCTTGAAGACTTCTTCAATTTTATTTTGCACGTCCTGATCCAAAGTAGTTTCTATAGTAAGACCATGATTGTAGACTGCCAGTGAAGCCATCTGCTCGCTATAGCCTCTTTTCTCAACAAGATCGCTGATGACTGTCTGGATAAGGTAGTCAACAAAATAAGAGTTTACCTGATTTGGTGAAACTTTGGGAGGCGTTTTTCTGAATTCAAGTTCAGTATCAAGTGCTTCATTATATTCATTTTCAGAGATCATTCCGAGTTCATACATTTTTGAGAGAACTATTCTCATACGGCGCAAAGCGTTTCTTCTACCGTTTTCAGTCAAAGGATTATATGTTGAAGGACGGTTGGGAATACCTGCCAAAAAAGCACATTCTGCCAAAGTGAGTTCGGCTGCTTCCTTGTCAAAATAAGCCTTTGAAGCTGATTGAATTCCAACATAGCTATTGCCCATTGGCACAAGATTGATATATAGCTCCATAATTTCATCTTTTGACTTTTGCTGCTCAAGCTGGATTGCATTATACCATTCCTGTATTTTTCTCTGAGCAGAGATCTGATCCTCACCAGAAATCATTTTAACTGTCTGCTGTGTTATGGTTGAACCGCCATGTGTAGCAGAACCTCCATTTGAAAGAGCTGAAAAAATCGCACTGCCAATTCTTTTGGCATCAATACCAATATGGCTCTCAAAACGCTCATCCTCAATTGCTTTAAATGCTTCGTCTATATAAGTATGTTCTACAGATGAGAAAGAAACGAATTCCCTGTTGATATTTTGACTGCCGGTAAGCATGGCAACCTCATTCCCTGATTGATCAAGAATATGAGTTGTCTCATTGGTGTTTTTTATCTGATCAACATAGAGTGGTCTTGCAGTCATAAGATAACCAACAAGCATACCTCCTCCTAAACCGCCAAGCAAAAAACCGGCAACTCCAAGTATCAAAAGTATGAGCAACAAAGCTTTGCCAAATGACTGACCAATTACTTTGGAAAAACTCATCATGGCACCACTATGGGTTGGCTTGCCGTTAACGCGTCTCCGTAATTCTTTTTTTACAGCCTGGTTTGACCTGCGTCTGGGAGGTGGAGCATATCTATTATTTTGATTATTCACAGTTTTTCTCCTCTAATCACAAAAGAGGGGCCGCAACCCCTCCCTTTACTGCATTATCATTGTAGTTGGATTCAACGGCTCTCCGTAAAGTCTTATTTCAAAGTGCAGATGCGGACCGGTTGAAGCACCTGTGCTTCCTACAGCTGCAATATGTTGCCCCTTCTCTACGTACTGACCGGCACTTACAAGTAACTTGCTGCAATGCATGTATACCGTTGTAAAGCCATTCCCGTGATTTATAACGATATAATTGCCTTGGCTTCTACCATAGGTTGCCGTAGTTACTGTCCCGGCACCGGCGGCATAAATCGGTGTTCCTGTAGAAGCGGTCATATCAACCCCTGGGTGAAAATGCCTGTAACCGTATATTGGGTGAACTCTGGTTCCATATCCCCTCAGTGAACCGGAGGAAGGTCTCTTAGTCGGTAGAGAATTCAATCTCTGGCTAATAGCATTTTCATATTCAGTCAGATCAATTTCTTCAGCTTCAGGAGTCTGCTTAAAGGCATAAAGCTTATTTTGCAAATTAATCAGATTTTTGGCTTCCTCTACATATGAAGAAACTGAGCCGCTTGAACGTGAAATGAGCTGAGTATTAAAATTTGCCATCAATGCATTTAGAATTGTATCCTCAAGCTGAGTCATTTCATTCTCTTTATTTTCAAGAGCATCTCCCAGCTCATCTGCCTTGGCACGCTCCGCCTCGAGCTCACTTTGCAGATTTATTTTTTCTATGGTTTCACATAACTGTTCATCTCTAGTGAGTGATTCATTCAAAGCCTGAATTCCTGATATGTCATTAGATGCTGACCCAATATAATCTGAAGAAACTTCGACAACAGGGTTGCTTTGCTTGCTTTCTGCAACCAGATAACCAGTCAATGAAGCAGCAGCAATAGCTACGACTGCTATTCCTGCAACAATTATCCTTCTATATTTAATCAATCTTAACTTGTTCTTGCCAATAGTTCTGACAACTGTATTACCAGATGTCTGCCAACGCTTTTGCATAGCGTCTCCTTTCGGAAATAAAAATACACATAGAGCATTATAGTGTAAAATAGAATAAAAATCAATTCGCAGAGAGGACAACGGATGGAGAAGAAGCTTGGAGAAAAAAACATATTGATAGGACAGCACTATGAAATAGATATTTTTGATTTAAATCAGCATGGTCAGGGTGTTGGCAAAATTGATAGTCTGATTGTGTTTGTAGATAATGCAATTATTGGAGATAGGGTCGAGGTTGTTATTAAACTTATAAAAAAACATTATGCAATTGCAGAAACAAGCAAATTAATAAAAGAATCAGAGAGCAGAATACAATCTCCATGTCCTGTTTCTGAATTTTGCGGAGGCTGTTCAGTCTTGTCTATGGATTATAATAGCCAGATTATGTGGAAAAAGAAAAGAATATCTGACTGCTTAACTAAATCAGGTCTTGATATCGGTCTGATACCAGAGATAAGACCGGTTAAGGGCATGGCTCAACCTTTTTATTATCGAAGCAAGGTTCAAATGCCTGTTTCCGGATCTTGTGAAAATCCGCAGATTGGTTTTTTTGCCAAACGTAGTCATCAGATAGTGGATAGCAGTATCTGTAAAATACAACATCCCGTTGCAGATATAATAAGAGAAACCGTGAGGTCTTTTATCAAAAAATACAAAATAAGTCCATATAATGAGGAAACACATAGTGGATTGCTTCGCCATATTGTTGTGAGGGTCGGTTTTTACACAGGCCAGGTTATGGTTGTTCTTGTAATAAACGGTGACAAAATACCACATATAGAAAAATTAGCAGATGAGCTTGAAATTGCAGTTGGTTTATTTGACAGGGCTGGTAGCAATAGTCAATTATCTGATGATATTTCCTCAAAATACGAATTAACAAGTTTGTTTTTGAATATTAACAAGCAAAAAAACAATTTGATTTTAACCCCTGTAAACATTTTAATTAAAGGCAAAGAATATATAGAGGATATTGTTTTGGGTTTAAGATATAGAATTTCACCGATGGCTTTTTTTCAGGTGAATCCTCAGCAAACCAATATACTCTATGGACAGGTGCTTGAACTTGCCGAATTAAACGGAACACAGACTGTACTTGACCTCTACTGTGGCACCGGGTCCATATCGCTTCTGCTGGCAAAAAAATCTGCAAAAGTAATTGGAGTAGAGATTGTCAAGCAGGCAATAGAAGATGCAAAAATAAATGCAAAAGAAAATGATCTGAAAAATGTAGAGTTTATTGCTGCTGAAGCAGAGCACTGGCTGCCAGAATATATTTCTACCGGAGGATTCTGTGATCTGGCTGTCATAGATCCTCCGCGAAAAGGATGCGATAAAAAACTATTGTCAAGCCTGCTAGAAGCTGAAATAAAATCTTTAATATATGTTTCCTGTAATCCGGCTACCTTGGCAAGGGATCTGCAAATATTGTCAGAAAAATATAAAATAATCACTATTCAACCGGTAGACATGTTTCCTCATAGTGATCACGTTGAGACGGTAGTATTGATGTCAAGGGTTAAGGTAAATACGATGTTTTAGGGATCAGTTGATTAACAGCGATGTTATTCCTTTGCAGAAACACTGATATTGCACCGTCAAGTGATGTTATTGTAAAGGCACTTGGAGAAACGAACAACACCTATATAAAGTTTATCAACGAAATTGCAAGCTACGATATTCAAATAGATTGGCGTTACTACAACGACGGAAAGCCGTGGTTGGCAAAGAGCCTTTTCAAGCAGAGGGGCATTCGAGACGGTCATAACGAAACAACTATTTTTGTTATCAATTTGGGACGGTTTTTTTAAGGTGAATATTTAGGTAGTGTAAGGAATTTTGTGTATCCCTCAGTAGTAATCAAATCGGTCTGACGATACAGCCTAAATCAATCGGCAAACTGCAATCCGTCCTTTGGTGTTTGAAAGAAATGTTTTTTTCTTAACATACAAATATTCATATTAATATTGGCTAATAATAATATAAATATTATACTAGAAACATTAAATTAATTAGAGAGGTGCCACTGTGGATAGAAATATTACTGTTTCAATAAATGAAGATATATATATGAAAAGTTTTCTCTTGCAATGAATCTTACAAAAGGTTCGTAAATTGAGGCTATAGAAACGTGCATGAAACGGTATATTGCGAAGGCTGTTGAAATTGATGGGCAGGCTACAATAGTAATGATGGAACGTTTGTGTAGTGATAAAGAGTACCCAGAATTATATGTTTATTTATTAGGGAGTTGTTAATAAATCACAAATTGCTAAGAAGGGATAATGAAAAATGAAACGAATAGCTATACTTATATCATGCTTAATACTATTTACTATATTTACAGCTTGCAGCAGCCATAAGACTGATTCATCTACAAGCGATTCAGCAAGCAATGCTACAAGCGATTCAGAATTAGTTGGTTTTGAACCAAAGACATTGCAAATTACAAGCCACGGCAAGGATAAAATAGCCGTAAGCATTGAGCATGAGCGCGTAAATCAAGTAATGAAAGAAAATAGCGACGGCAAAATATCTTTAGTGTTTTCAAGCAGTAATGACCTAATTTATATCATTGATATAACGCATGGGGGGTGGGTTTCATATTCTATTACCAATAATTCTGGCAATCAACCGCCTGATGATATGTTAAATGGTCAACCAAACACGTTTAATATATCTGAAAATAAAGTATCTTTTGAAATAGTGCAAGCTGACATCGGGGAGAAAATTGCTTCATGTGACAGTTATACTGTTTCCTATAAGGGGGCAAATGTTGACGCCGGAGATATGCTTGCATATGGACTTTTGACTGATGTTTTAACCGCAAAAGAACATCAATCAAATGTTAAGCTTATATATTACAGCGATGATGAGGTTCTTATTCGCTTGTCAGGTGAAGTAATTCAGAAAAATTTAAAAGATAGCGAAAATGATACATTATGGGTAGGTTTTTATCTTAAAGGCACTTCAGAACGTGAACCCTCATATAAAATTGCATTTTCATATGGGGAAGATAACGGGAATGGCGAAGAATATGTACAAGCAAACTTGATGCAAGTAACGTCTAGTAGTGATGTTTATCTTCGTGGTGACGAGAATCCTCATGCAACAATGACGAAGAACGGGTGCTCGGGGCTTATTTTTTATAAAGATATAAGAAACCTGCTGTCTGCTTGCGAAAAAATAGTTATTACAGACCAAAATAGAAATATTGTAGTGGAAGAAATTTATGCAAATGCTATTTCAGTTGAGGATATTAATATCCCTCCAATTCCTGATATTTTCCCGATAAATGATAGGGATAAGGATTTCTTCTATCCGACTACGGACGACTATGTTGTCATCATGGTTGATATGCCAGCGGGTGTAATCTATGATTATGGGTATGCACGTACTGATTTTGGTGAGTTTTATATGCCTGTGGATGCACATGAATCTCCATTTAAAATTGTTGTAATCATTTCATATGACGAATTTGGCATTGCAAATCAAAGAGCAAAAATTATTTATGCATCTGTTGCTGATGCAATGAAGGCAACAGCCACGCGCTTAGACTGGTTATCTGTGGATGAGCTGACCGGTGATGAAGAAGCAGATAATAAAATCCGTGCAGATTTCTTTGAATCACTTGACCAAAACGTATTTGGTGCATCTCAAAACGGTGACAGTGCTTACCAATATTTTGGGCATTTTGACAACGTGAGATATTTTGCATCAAAATCACAAAACTTAATTGATTTATGCACTTTTTTATATTTATCTTATGACCGGAATTCGCCATTTGATGAAGATGGATTTTTGTTTGAAACTAATAGTTATGCCTATGAATTCCCTAATTTTGATATTGGCGATTATTCAATACGTGAAAGGACTGCAACAATCACAGCTTTTTACTCAGGGGGCAAATGAATAATAATTTCTCATAGAATATATAAAAATGATCAATAAATCAACACAAACAGTAGCCAATATTGGAGGTGTCCCCAAATATGCACATCGATAAAAATTGGAGAAAAAACAGTTTCAAAAATTTAATTAAACGACCATCATCTTAGTGATTATGTTATTTTCAGTGTTTCTCGAACCGATGCCTCAGGCAATGGTTTTGAATAATAGAAACCCTGTGCAACACAACAGCCTTTTTGACGTAATGTTGTTTCCTGTTCTATGGTTTCTATTCCTTCTGCAACAACGCCAAGCTGGAGCGCTTCTGCTAATTCAACAATAATTTTAGCGATAGTACCATCTGATTTTTGAGGAATATCTTTTACAAAAGACCGATCTATTTTGATTTTATCGACTTTGAATTTTTGCAGATAAGACAAGGAGGAATACCCTGTTCCAAAATCGTCAATAGCAACCTTGATACTTCTGTTATCCAATTCCTCCAAAAGTTTGATTCCTTCGTTTTCGTTGTGAAGCAGCAGGCTTTCTGTAATTTCAAGCTCCAGACCTTTGGGGTCAATATTTGTCTCTTCTATTACTTTGTCGATCATTTCAATCAGGTATGGATATGTGAACTGGATAACCGACAGGTTTACACTAACCGTTATATCCAGCTGTTTTTGCTGTATATCTTTGACTAATTTGCATGCCTGCTGTAGTATCCATTCACCTATAGGCAAAATGATATCTGTTTCTTCTGCCAATGGAATAAAAACTCCTGGAGATATCATACCTGTTTCACTGTTCCATCGGACAAGGGCTTCTAGTCCTATCCAATTTTTTGAATCCATATTCACCTGTGGCTGATATTCAAGATATAATTCCCTTTTCTCTAGTGCTGTTGTCAGTTGTTTACGCAATTCAAAACGCTGAATAGTTTGCTTGTTTAGTTTTTCGTTAAAAAACTGAATGCGTTTGGCGCCTGTTTCCTTTGCTTGATTAAGTGCGGAAGCGGCACTGGAAATTATTTCACTGTAAGTTTTGGCATCATTGGGGTAAAGTGTTACTCCGACAGCAGCCTTGATTTCAAATTCTTCGTCATTAATGTTAAAACGTCGTTCAAGATCTTCACAGATAGTTTTCACACGGCGATATAATTTTTCTTTGCTTTTTATATCACTCATAAAAAAAGCAAATTCATCACCTGCTATACGGGCTGCGATATCTGTTTTTGTAGTATGATTTGTTAATATTTTAGCCATTTGAATTAAAACCTTGTTGGCATAATGATAACCTCTGGCCTCGTTAATATGTCTGAAACCTTTTATATTTATCTGCATGTATGCAAGCTGTCGAAACGGATTTTTCTCGAGCTGTTGGATTATCTTATTTTCTAAATAAGATTGTGTGTATAAATTAGTCAGGCTATCAATATTTTTCAGCCTGAAAATAGCTTCAGCCTGTTTTTGCTCTTCAGTTATATTCACAAGGTAGCCCAGATAATATATTTTATCTCCATAGAATAATGCTTCAATTCCCAGATTAAACAAGATTGATGTTTTTTCTTGCTGATCTGGCAAGGTCACTTGGGTTTGATATTTGCCACTGTTTGCATTGCTAAGATTCCAAATTTCTATATCAAAAAAAGTTCTAAGTATCTCGGTGTTTTCAATTGTTTCAGGAGTCTTTCGCAAAGCTTTGAAAAAAGCTTCATTGCCATATAGTAATTTCCCATCTTCTGTAACTACAAATGTTGCTTCCTGAGTGCCGGAAAGCAGTTGAAGCGTTAGTTCCAGTTTTTCCTGAATCCCCTTCCTATATTCGGTTTCAGTAATAAGCTCTTCGTTTTGAACCTGAAGCTCCTCTGTATACTGGCTGATAGCCTGACTCATATTGCTTAGACCTTTTGCCAGCTGGCCAAGCTCATCTTTGCGGTTATAATAGGATTGAGGAAAATCCATTATTTGTTTTTCATATTCGTATTTCATGACTTGATTAGTTATGGTAGTGATTGGTTTTGCCAGTTTAGAGCTAATCCACAAAGCAATTAATATGGATAATGCTGTTATACTTAACATAAGCTGATAATAACGATATCTCAGTGCATAATAAGGCTGCAAAACTTCATCTTCCGGCAAAAAAACAATTAATCTCATGGGTAGCTGTTTAAGAGCGGTTTCGGTAAAATACCATACTGTATTATCCTGATGGAACTGACGAACTTCATTGCCAGACATTTCCTGTGTGGACACATTGGCATTGAATTCATTTAGATAAAAACTTTCTGGATAGAAATCCTCGATTTGGTATTGTCCTGGCTCTAGCAGAACTGGCAAATCGGGATGATATAATACCTGTCCGTCATCAGCAGCGATGACGGCATAGCCATTTTGCCCAATATTAAAAGAAGACATTATCTGGTAAAGACTATCTATAGAAATATCTAAGGCAACAACGCCTATATCCTGACTATCTTTATAAATTGTCTTAGATATAGAAACGATCATCTCTTTGGTGGTTATATCTATATAAGGTGAAGTTATAACAGCATTCTTAGCTTTTTTACTTTCCTGATACCATTCCCGCCCACGCAGATAGTAATCTGCAGGAAGAACATAATCTTCGCTATTAGTTATTAGATCGTCCGCATTTGCAAGTCCTAAAAAAGCTAAGGCAATATGAGGTCTTTGTTCCTGTAATGCCTGCAGCTGACTGACAACTGAATCGTAGAGGGGATGAGATTTTTTTGCATATCGATTATCCGTTTCGTATATAACAGTAAGAAAGTCCTGATTGGTAGACATTGCATCAACCATTGCAACATACTCAGCAAACCAGCCGTCCAGTTCTGTCTGAAGCAAGTGGGTATCTTTAATAAGCTGTTGATGGCTGGTATTTATTATATTAGAAGACGCCTGTTGCCCCAGAATTAAACCGGCAAGCAAAAGCAGGGTAAGAAGCAGCGCTATCATCAAAACTGCTATTTCTCTTGCGATTCGCTTTTTGAACCAGTCCAAACCTGCACCGCCTCTCATTTGACATATGGGTTATTATATCATGAAAAAAGAAGAGAACTGTAAGAGAAAAGAACGGAAAAAGAACGAAAAAAAAGCGATGATGCAAAATTAATTTTACTTCATCGCCTTCTTAAAAATAAAAATAAAAAAAGGTGTATTCTAATGTTTAGTAATTTGAAAGTTATTTTGTGAACCTGTTATTTGATAAAATTATCAGCCTGTAGCTTAGCTATTTTATATCTTTATCATTCTACAAGTTCAGGTTCCTTACTAGCTGCTGTATCATAAATCAGTGCTTCATCAGAGCTTTCTTCAGCCAAAGGTTCTGCACTTCTTGGAGCTATGATCGTGACAACTGTTTCATCAGGGTCAAAACTAGTTGTACATCCTTCCGGCAATTCTATATCACGAACACAGAGAACATCTCCTAGCGATAATTTACTTACATCCGCATGAAGATTAGCTGGAATTTCATCTGGTTTGCTCAATATTGTGATCTCATGCAGTACCAAAGAGATCACACCATCATCTGCAACACGTTCATGTTGACCTGTAACGACAATCGGAACATTTGATTCAATTTTTTGCTCGAGAGAGATTTTTCCCATTTCGACATGTGTATAAACATTTTCGCGAAGTATGTCATACTGGATGTTTTCAATACGAGCAAGATGCTGATCTTTCTTTCCTACTTCAAGGTTTAGTACAACATTGCTGCCTGCTGGAGTGTGGAGTGCTTTTTTAGATCTCTTGCTGATACAAACAAGGTAATAGATTCATCGCCTTGATTATGCAGAACTGCCGGAACATTACCTTCTCTCCGCAGCTGCTTCAGATAACTCTTACTGCCAATTGGCCGCCTTTGAGCCTGGAGTGTTACATGTTTCATTACTTAACCATCCTTTCTAATTTGTATGCTTTAGTTTGGACATTATTAAGTTAATCACATCTAGCATTATAACGTTGTTGGTTTGTAAGGTCAAAACCAGTCGGATAAATCTGATATAAAAATTGTTTTAAGTAAATGCTTACGAATTAGGTAAAGTTATATTTCAACAGATGAATTATAAGTATTTTGATTGGTTTTGGAAAATATCTTGCATTGCCATTATGTTTTCATAACTAATATCGTGGGATACCGCGTGTGTTGGAGCGGCAATATAACCTCCGTCTTTAGACATTGTTTGCATTATTCTAATGGTTTCTCTACGTATTTCTTCAGGTGATTTTTTTGAAAGTAGCTGCTGTGTGGAAATTCCTCCCCATATTGAAAGATCTTTACCAAATTCTCGTTTGAACCAAGAAATATCGTATATCTCTGTTTGGAATGTTTGATAGCAGTCAAGTCCGATATCTATTAAATCAGGAAATATCTCTGATATATCACCACAAGAGTGCTGTATTATGTATTTGTTGTTTTTACGTGCTGCCTTGTACATCATGGCAAGTCTGGGCTTAATATATTTGCGCCAGTTCAATGGTCCCATCAACGTTCCGTGTTGCTGTCCCCAGTCATCTCCAAAATAAACTGCATCAAGAGGGTATTCATTTATAATATCTATAAGTTTCAAATTATACTCACAAATGCGGTCGAAAAGGCTATGCATAAACTTTTCTTCTGCCGCCATATTATACAGAGCTTCCTCCATAGTAAGATAACTCCATGCACGTTCAAACAAAGAAAATCCAATTCCAAAAAACTTAAATTGGTCACTTTCTATATTGACCACATTCTCTATACTTTTACGAAAAAGGTTTTCATCAAATTGCGGTTCCTTATACAAAGAAATATCTGGTTCGCAAATAATTGGATTTTCTACAACACCAATATCTTTATCTACTCCTGATCTGTTCCAAATCACCCCATAATCGTCCTTAAAATAACCAGGTAAGCTACTATCAAATTCTTTTGGATAACCCCAGTATTGCTTATAGTAAAGATGATTGTTAAATGTGTTATTTTCAAAATCTTCATCTAAATAAAAGAGCATATTAGTCTTGGCTTGTTCTGTAAATTCACAAAAATGTGGAATTATATCACTAGTGCTATGGTTTAAAGCTGCGATTACTCTGCTTCTTCTTGATTTTGAATCCATTACTGCCATCCTCGTTTCTATACTAAATGGATAGTAAAACTAGTCTAAAGAGTTTGCGAATAGCTTTGTTCCTTAGACTAGTTCATAATCAGCTTGTTTTATGAAAGCAAAAGAATTACCATTTTTTTAGAGCTTCGATGATGTCTAATTCCTCCTGTTCGGTTTTGGTTGCGATACATAAATAAATTCCTTGAGGATCGACATTGTTCATAAATTCGGTTAATTCTTCGATTGCTAAATCAACAATTATTCCTTTTCCTGCTTTTTGAATTTTTTTAATTAATGGAATCCACTGCATAATTGGTGCATCTTCTGCAACTCCCTGAACCCACTGAATTGCATTCAGATTAGGCAATTTTAAAATTTGATCGATATGTCTTGCAACTCCGGGTCCATCCAGATGAAATATATTGTGATCCATGTAAGCGGTTTCTCTGGCTAACCCCTCATATGCAAGCTCATTAAACTGATCGCAGGAAATCATAGAGGCAAAATCACAACTTGGTATATGGAGTTTCTTTTTTGATGGAATATTCAACCAGGTTACAGATAGTTGATTATTGCTTTTAAGCTTTTGGTCATATTTGTCAAAAATTTTAATAAAATCATCGTGAAAATGATTGTTGAGTCTAATTATTTCATCAGGGTTGTCATATACATCATAAAGGAGTTGTTCTGTTCCTCTTAAAGCTGCGACTAAATCTAATCCTGGATGCAAATCAGTATAACCAACTAAATATTTGTTTTCAGCTCGTTTAATTGCTTCTGAAGTCATTTCGTCAAGCTTTTTTATATACTCGCTATCCCAATCAATCCGAGGCAATCCATCGACTAATTTAATCTTTTCATATGCTGGACTATCATCAAAGATGCTTGGTTCTGCCCATGCAGTAACCTCACCATATTCATGCCTGCAACCGTAACATGCTGCAAAGACATTAGGACCTAAATTCGGCCAAAAAACCGGGAATGTTTCCCCATGGAATCTACTTTGGGAAAGAAGGTTTTCAAACTTATCTAACTGATATTCTGTGTCAAACCATCTGTCTTTTAAAGATGCCCACTGTTTGTTCGATTTTATTTGTTCTTCAAATTCAGAGTTGTGTCTGCTGAATCTAACAGGCGGTCTGTCAACAATTTCTCCGTTTAACCACTTGTGAACTCTATTTAAGGATTCTTCAATATCGGGTTTACATGAAATAGAATACATATATTATCTCCTATAATTATTTGATTGGGGCTTATACTTAACTCAAATATTCTTTTTTCTAGTAATATGCAACTATTAATTATTTAGAGTTGGGCAAGCACAGCTTATGTCTGTTACCTTGTTTTTCTTTTGTTTAGCATAAATATCGAAAGCTACTGCGGCTATAAGTACTAATCCTTGTATTACTCTCTGAACATAGTCTGACAATCCTGCTATTATCATTCCGTTTGCTAATATTCCCATAATGAGAACGCCTGCTATAACACCTGTAAGTTTTCCATCGCCACCGTTTATACTGACTCCACCTAGAACAACAGCTGTAATTATATCCATTTCATAACTAGTACCTGCTTTGGGTGTTCCGCTATTAGTTCTTGATAGTAAAACAATGCCAGCAATTGATGAACACAATCCACTAAAAGAAAAAACAAAATATTTGATTCTTTTCACATTTATGCCTGATAATCTTGTTGCTTCTTCGTTCCCGCCTAGACCATATATGTACCTTCCGATAGTTAGTTTATTCAATACAATGTATCCCAATATGAACATAAGGGTCATTATAATAACAGGAATTGGGAAAATTCCAATATATCCCTGACCTATGATTTCAAAGCCTTTTGGAAATCCGAAAATTGGTTTTCCTCCTGTGGCAAGATATGCAACTCCTCTAACCGATGTAAGCATACCTAATGTTGCAATGAGAGGTGGTAATTTTAACTTGTTAATAATAAAACCATTAATCAGTCCAACAAATAAACCTGTCAATAGACCGCCAAGAATGCCAATAAACATCCCAAGGCCCAATCCTTTTTCAGGGGATATTAGGAAGGCTGTCACTATTCCGACTAAACCAATGGTAGAACCAACTGATAAGTCAATTCCTCCTGTTAGCATGACAAAAGTCATACCTACTGCAGAAATGCCAACAACTGAAACTTGTCGTAAAATATTGAAAATATTACCTTTAGACAAAAAAGCACTTGGATTTAGAATTGAAAATAAAACTATCAGTAATAGCATTACTATATAAATACCATATTTAAGTAGTATTTCATTTTTCCCTGCACGTTTTTCGGATTTGTTTGAAATCATACTACCAACTCCTTTTCATGTTGTGTGTATCCATAGAAGCTAAGTCAAGAACCTTTTCTTGTGTTGCTTCCTCTCTTAATAATTCGCCTGTGATTCTTCCTTCATGCATAACAACAATTCTATCGCTCATACCAATAAGCTCTGGCAGTTCAGAAGAAATCATAATGATAGATATTCCTTGACTTGTTAATAATCTCATTAGTTTGTATATTTCTTGTTTTGCACCAACATCAATGCCTCGAGTTGGTTCGTCGAATATTAATATATTGCAATTTGTTGCCAGCCATTTTGCCAAAACAACTTTTTGTTGATTTCCTCCAGACAAATTTTTAACAAGTTGATTTTCAGAAGGTGCTTTGATATGAAGCTTTTTAATTAGTTGTTGAATTATACTATTTGCTTTCTTTTTGTTGATCCAACCATAATTGGAAATTTGGCTTAGACTGCTAAACACAATATTTTCACCAATAGTTAATCCGAGCAAAGCCCCTTGCCTTTTTCGATCCTCAGGAATTAAACCAATTCCATATTTAATTGCAGTTTCAGGAGATGCAACAATTACTTTATTACCTAAAAGTTTAATCGAACCTTCTTCTATTTTATCTGCCCCGAAAATAGCTCTTGCAACTTCCGTTCTGCCAGCACCAACCAGACCACCTAATCCCAGAATCTCTCCCTTTTTTAAACAGAAAGAGACACCTTTTAGATATGAGTTGCTAATATTATCAACTTCGAGAATGGTATCTCCTGCTTTAGTTGCCTGTTCGGGATAGTCATTTGTAAGCTCTCTGCCAACCATTAGTTTAATAAGTTCTTCTCTGTTACTATTTGATGTTTCAAGTGTTTTTATATATTGACCATCACGCATAACAGATACTCTATCGGAGATTTCAAATATTTCTTCCAGTCTGTGAGAAATATAAATGATGGTTACACCGTTAGATTTCAGTTTGTTAATGACGGAAAACATTGAAGAAATTTCAGGGCCGGTAAGCGGCGCTGATGGTTCGTCTAAGATTAGCATCTTTACATCTCTTGATACAGATTTAGCAATTTCGACAATTTGTTGATAAGCAATAGTTAGGTTTTTAACTTTCTGGTTTGGATCGATTCTTACACCAAGTGTATTAAGCACTTTGTCCGAATCAGCAATCATTTTTTCCTTGTTTAGGAAAAAGCCTTTTTTTATTTCCCTGCCGTAATATATATTCTCATAAACTGTCAGTTCAGGAACAAGATTAAATTCTTGATAGACAGCTCCAATTCCACGCTTAATAGAATCCAAAGGATCGTATTTTTTTATAACTTCACCATTGAATATAAGTTCGCCATTAGTCGGTTCAATACAACCGGTAATAGTTTTTATTAATGTTGATTTCCCGGCACCATTCTCACCAACAATCGCATGAACTTCTCCCTTTTTTATAGAAAAGCTAAGAGAATTGAGTGCTGTAACTCCGGGATAAAATTTGGTTATATTATTTATTTCTAAAATATTTGAACTATTCTGCGACACAGTATTTATCTCCTTGTTATGGGACGCATATGGGTGTTCCACACACGTCCCTTTTACTAACTAGAATTTGATTTGAATATTGCTTCCTTGGATATTCATTTTTTAATGTGAATGCAAATAACAGTTTTAGTAATCAGAAATATTTTCTACTGTAACAGGGATCATTTCTATTTTTTGAAGACCTTCTACCGGCCCTTCTGTTAATACTCTACCGACTAAATCTATAGTATCCTTACCTGTTTGTATTGGGGCGATATCTACTGTGCCCCTATAAATAGTGCCTTCTTTTATTTTTGCAATAGCTTCTTCTGTAGCGTCCAATCCGACTATACAAAAATCATCGCTGTCTTTACCTGCGGCTTGTACTGCATTTAAAGCACCAAGTGCTCCTGAATCATTTATACAAGCGATTACTTTTATATTAGGATTGGCTTGAAGCATAGCAGATGTTACTTGTTCGCCTCTTTCAGGTGTTGCTGCGGACTGTTCGTTTACAATTTGGGCATTAGGAGCAATAGCAAGTATTCCTTGTTTAAGTCCTTCGCCACGATCGATAATAGATTCCATCTCGGGATATGAAATGATTCCTACTTCTACTTCCTGATCTGCATCAAAATTATCTTTGATCCAATTTCCTGCAATTGTTCCCCCTGCAATACCAAATGCAAGCTCTTCAAGTCCTAACCATGCATCATAACCATCTACAGGCTGTGTCACACATATTACCCTTATTCCGTTTTCCTGTGCTTTCTCTACATATGGAACCAAAGCCGCAGAGTCGTAAGGCGCAATTATTATTGCGTCTACATTATTGGCAATGAAATTTTCAATAGAATTGATTTGTGCCTGAGCATCGGATTTGCCATCTGCTATGGTTAAATCCCAACCTAATTCATCGGCTCTTTCCTCAAGCCCTTTTGCTAGATCAACGAAATAAACATTACCAAGATCTTGTAAAGTAGCACCTATTCTATAGGTTTCTTCACCATTAGCAGGTTGCTCAGAATCCATAGTTTCTGATTCTGTTTGTTCTTCACTTTTGGTAGTAGTTTGTCCTGGGGTATCTGTTGTACAACCGACAAAAATCCCAGCAAACAATGACAACATAAGAACAATTCCAATAATCCTTTTTTTCATGATAAACCTCCTCAGATTTTCGATTTGTGCAGGTGTTTCTGCATGAGGTTCATCTTAAACAAGGATTTTTCGGCAGTAAATATTTCAAATTTGTCATTTGATGGACATCTTTATCATATTCATTTTCAAAGATAAAAAAATGTGATTATGTCAAATAAAGAACATCCAGATGTTTATACTATTTTATTAAATTTGTTGGTATATCGTAACGATCTGGAACAATTTCTCCTTTTATCAGTCTCATTGCAAAATCAATGCCAAGAGTTCCTGTTAGGTAAGGATTATTGTCTACTGTGCATTTTATGCCCCTCTGTTGACTAATGACAGAAAGAACTTCGGGAGTTGCGTCTATTCCTCCAATAAAAAACGTATCTTCTTGCATTCCTCTAGCTTCAAAAGCTTCAAGAGCACCCAATGCTCCTCCATCATTTATACACAAAACAACCCTCAAAGAAGGATTTTCTTTTAATATTTCCTGCGTTGCGGCAAAACCTTCTTCGGGTCTTGAAGCCGATTTCCTATCTATGATTCTTGCCATATCTGGATACTCTGATAAACCATCGATCATTCCTTTAACCCTGTTTTCGATTTGCGGAATTCTTGGATAATCAAGAATTGCAACATCCGTTTGCTTCTTATTATTATCATTAATCCACTGACCCGCTTCTTTTCCCAACAAATATCCCAGCTGCCATTCATCAGATGCTAAATGAACGTCGCAGTTGGTAATTTTAGTCGAGTGTGCGATAACTTTAATACCTTTTGCTCTAGCTGCAAGAAGTGATTCATCTACTAACTCTGGTGAAAGAGCAGCAACAATTATTGCATCTACTCCTATTTCGATGAACTCATTCAAATCATCAACCTGCTTGTACTGATCCGACATAGGATCTTTCATTATCAAGCGAATAGGGTAGTTGGCAGCTTCATCCTTTACACCTCGCCAAGACTCGCTATAATAAGGATTTGTCATGTCTAAGAACGATACACCTATAACATATTGATCTTTATTTCTATTTTCATTAACGGGCAGATTACTATCGTCATTTTTGATGGCAGGGTAGCAACCAGTAGGAAAATATAACGTTCCCAAAAGCAAAACACATAAAATTAATACTATTTTACCTCTGTTTTTACTAATCACTTTTTTGCTCCTCTGCTTTTATATTATTTTTGGCAAAATTATTTCTGTATTGTCCTGGCGTTAAACCCTCAAATTTTTTAAAAATACGAATAAAATTATTTGTTGAACCTAAACTGCATTTGTCAGCTATCTCTTGTATTTTTTCATTTGTATTTAGAAGAAGTTCTTTAGCTGCTTCTATTCTAATTGCTGTCAATTTTTCGGAGAAATTCATTCCGGTTTCTTGTTTGAATAATCGAGATAAATAGGGTGAGCTCAGATACACTTTATCTGCCATTTTATCAAGTCTTATATCTTCACCATAATTTTCTGTCATATACTTTACTATGCTGTCAATTATCGTAATATTCTTTGTTCCTTTTTTAGTAGTTAATGCGGGCGTTAAAACTCTAATATTGATTTTTAACCAATTTCCCATATCTACAATTGTTTCTTGCTCTATTAGTTCTTGGTAAAGATTTCTATCTTCAGAAAAAAAGTCTTCTAGTGACCAGCCATTGTCTATAGTTTTGGAAATTATATCGCTTAAAATAGTCGACATCATCAAAAAAATTGTTTCGGACATAGGATTGGGTTTGAGGCAATATGTTTTTACGATTTTGTCAATTATTTTTTCTATTTGCTCCAAACTCCCGTTTGATATAAAAGTGTCTAATTGATCTCTTTTCAAAAGATTCATAAAATCATTTATATCACTGTTTTTTCCTCGTTCAATTAATGCTTCATATATGACTGAACTACCAAGTTCCATTTTGTGCTTAATTAACTCCAAACATTCGTTAAAAGCGTGTGATGCATAAATAAGGTCATCGAACATGTGACTTATAGAAATGCTTACTGATAATGGTAGATATAATCCTATTTCGTTGTGAATTTTCTGGCACTTTTCAATCATATCACTATCGTTTGCATTAGATGAAACAATAAATGTGAAGTCTCCTTTACCTATTAATGTATATAAATATTTGCCAGATTCACCCAATCTCTCACAGACAATGTTTTGTATGCAAAATAACCAAAGGGCTCGATCTTTTATATTGGTTTCCTTAAAAAATTTATTTGCATTATCTATCGAAACAAGAACTACATAATAAGAGCCATGTTCTAAAATATCTCTGGCAATTTCAGAATAATAATTAAAATTTCCTTGATCTATGTTGTTTTCAAGCAATAAAAATCTGGCAACACTATCTCTAGCACTTATTTCATCTTGCACAATTCTCTCTGACATAGATTGATTTTGCTGCATGATTTTTTTAAAAGCTAATCTAAATAGATCAGCTTCACTAACCGAAGTTATGTTTAATTCATCAAGTGCGCTTTCCTGTTGCAATTCTTCTACAACACTGCTATACGGATTAGAAATTTTTGATGTTATTATTTTGGCTATTATAATACCAAATATTAGCCAAACCAATAAAATTAAAGATACACTTAGAGAAATTCCACCCACTTTTTGTTCAATATAATTTGTCGGAATATAGTTTATATAGATCCAGCCGTTATAAAATGATTGAATCATAGTTTCAAAATAAGATTTTCTATTATTTGCAAAATCAGAATCAAGCAAACTGTTTCCATTCCATGAATAATTATTGCTAACTAATATAGTTCCGTCGCTATCGACTAATAATGTAAACTCTCCGTCGATCGGATTACTGCTTTCAATGTTCCTCGACAATTCTTCAACAGATAGATTAATTATTAAATAATCCTCAGAATCATTTGCCAATAAGGTCATATAGCTTAATACTTGTGTTTCTTTTCCTGTGTTATCAACAAATCCTCTAGTATTTATCCAACTTGCTTTTTCGTTAAGAGGGAGTTCTTTCTCCCAATTTGTATCATAAAAATTATCAATTCTCCATATGCCATCATTAGATGACAAAATAATTTTTTCTTTATACAGGCAGATATAGACTGAGTCTATAATTTTATTTGTATTTCTAAATGTACGTAAACTTTTAATTATGTATCCAAGATCAGAAAAATCATTACTTCGTAATTCACTAATTAATTTATTTGTTTCTTGGTCAAGTGAAAAGGCAATTACAGACTGTTCTATTCCTCTTATAATAGAATTTGTAGTTCTTTCTGTTTGTTGAAGCGTTCTTTCTTGTGAATAAGCTATTTGATTGCTAAAAGCGGTTGCGAGAAGGCTGTAAGTAGTTGAGCCGATTATTATTACAGAGACAAAGAGTATAACAAAAAGAGCAACGAAAATTTGCTTTGATAATTTTTGCTTTTTTATATTGCTAAAATCAATCAACTTGACCATCTAATCACCATATCTTTTATGCACTTTTACAATGCCTTATTATATCACAGGATGCTAAATAGTTTTAAAAACCAGTGTATTTTGATCTATCTTATTTTGCTTTTTTTTAGCAGTGATTTTAACATAAACTTGAATAATAAAAGTGGTTAGGTAGCTAAAGTTTTAAAAAAATGGTATTCTATTTCCGTTGAATTTAGTTAAAACTTGAAACGAAATAATCTAACAACAAACAAACCTACCTGCCAAGATAGTTAATGTGGAGGAAGTGCTATGTTTTGTAATAATTGTGGTTTTAAGCTGAATCAGGAAAGTATATTTTGTTCCAAATGTGGTATGAAGCAAATTCCCGAAAATGCACCAAATATTGCTAGTAACGAACAAAATTATGTGCAGCAAAATTCATTCATAGATCCTAATGCTCAAATGACACCTGATTATTATGCTCAGCCTGCTAATGCGCATTTGTATAATTCTCAGCCTATGAATACAAAAAAGGCGAGTAAATCGTTGCTTATAAAAATTATTGTTGCCTCAGCAATATTTGTGTGTGTACTAGCAATTGTTTTGATATCTACATTAACAAACCCCGTAAATAGATATAAACAAGCATACAGAAATAAAGACTCAGAAAGTATGTTTTATATATATTATGAACACATAGTTGATAATGAAAGCCGTTATGAAAAAATTCAAAATTATCTTGAGAAGGAAGCACACAAGACCCTTGATCTTTTTGAAAATGAACATATAACATATGAAGAATCGCGTGAACGTTTGGGCATAATTGGTGGTACTTATATAGTTTCGCAAGATATTATAAATTCTATTGGTGGAGAAATATTTCGTATAGAAATGGAAAGAACAAATTAATATAATTAGCAATAAAGCAATTTGCTTATTTATACCGATAGAGGTGCAATATGAAAATTTCAAAAAATAAAATTATTTTGATCTGTTTACTGATACTTGTGACGTTTTTTGTTAGTGGATGTATACCGGGTGACGGTAAAGCAGATGCGCAGAACACCGCAGGTTTTTTCTGGGGGGTCTGGCATGGCTGGCTAGCTCCATTATCGCTAATTATAAGTATATTTAATCGCGATATCAGGATATACGAGGTTTATAACAGTGGCTGGTGGTATGACTTCGGATATTATATGGCGATAATTAGTGGTTTTGGAGGATTGGCCTTGTCGCGGAAGAAGAGGCGCTCAGACAGTTCAGAGGTCTAGTAATGGTTGCAGCGTGATACGCATATAAATCCAAAACAAAAAAGACTCCCTGATGGGAGTCTTTTTGTTTTGGAGCCTTTATCCGGGATCGAACCAGACCTCACCTTGCCATGGCTGCTTGTTGAGTGTTAAGCAGCAAAATATAGTTACCACAGACGACAGAAAAACAACAAAAACAGCTTGCCTAAAATAAAATGAAGCTAAAACAAAGTGAAATGTACAGCGACACTTTATTTTTTGTGATTAGTGCATTATCTGCTGGCAGTAGCTTACCTGCTGACTTCCACTTCAAACGAAACTTTTTTTATTGTATCAACTGGAATACCAAAAATTTGGTGAATTTCTGTGTTACCTAAATTCTCTGGCGGCAGCATCATTCTCAACACTGCATCCTTAATTCTCTTGGGATGGCGTTTCGACCGGTCTACTATGTGTCGTTGCTTATTTTTTTCAGGTTCCATTTAAGGGTTCCTTTCTGCATTTTTGCTACGACAACTATTAGGGGTCACTCTATCTCAAATCAAAAAAGCCTTAGAATGCCTGTCAATAGGTCTTTACAGCCGTATTTGACTATAAGATTGTCTGGCACTAAGTACCAGACGAAGTTATCGCTTTAAATCGTCAAATATGCTGATATAAAGACACTTCAAAGGATTATTCTGATATCCTTGTCTGGCACCAAGTGCCAGACAAGAATTATAATAAAAAGCCTGTATAAGCCTGCAAATAATGCATTTACAGACTTGAATTAAATTATATAGAGTGTCCCGCTTACCTGCTGTCATTAACTCTATTCACTGCTATGCACAGGGCAATCCAAGATTAATTGATAATGTCATGAGTTAAGCTTTAGATCTTGGTGTACAGATGAATAAATCTACTATTGTCTGCGATGTCATTATGCCTGCTGTTGAGGCACAATCTCTTTTTTGAGTTCTGTATTTAATGAAACAGCTTGATCTATTATTGGGGGCTATGGTTTTTGCCATAGTCTTCTTTTTCTGTTATTTTGTCGTGACTATTATATTTTGCTGTTTTTCTACTTTTTTTGTAGATTTTATTCTGTCGTTTAACAGTTGAGACTGGATAGCCTTCGCCATGCGGCGTTGCTGGTCAGGTTTTCTGTGCTCATGTACATTCGTACACTGCGCTCCTCAACCTTCCCGCGCCTTGCCTGGCTCGACTCTGCAGTCTATAATCGTCCGCTGCGCGTCCGATCGCGCATCCATGGTAAGGCTGAGATCGCTCAGTATAATCATGGTATATGCTTAATAACGTAAAAAACTCCCCCCTGAGGGGAGAGTTTTCTACGTTTTGGAGCCTTTATCCGGGATCGAACGGACCTCACCTTGCCATGGCTGCTTGTTGAGACTGGATAGCCTTCACCATGCGGCGTTGCTGGTCAGATTTTCGGTGCTCATGTACATTCGTACACTGCGCTCCTCAACCTTCCCGCGCCTTGCCTGGCTCGACTCTGCAGTCTCTAATCGTCCGCTGCGCGTCCGATCGCGCATCCATGGTAAGGCTGAGATCGCTCAGTATAATCATGGTATATGCTTAATAACGTAAAAAACTCCCCCCTGAGGGGAGAGTTTTCTACGTTTTGGAGCCTTTATCCGGGATCGAACCGGAGACCTCATCCTTACCATGGATGCGCTCTACCTACTGAGCTATAAAGGCATGTGTTTAATTTTGTGGAGCGGGTGAAGGGAATCGAACCCTCGCGGTCAGCTTGGGAAGCTGAAGTTCTGCCATTGAACTACACCCGCATTTTGTTTCCCCCTCATAATGTGCATTGACAATTATAGCGGTCGTTTAATATCCTGTCAAGCCTTGTTGAGTCAGGCAAAAAAGATAATTAAAATTTAGAAACGTACTGCTACCAGGTCTTTTAAGGATTAATTTCAGCAATCAGCTTGCTGCCACATATGAATAACAAGGCATTGTTGCCAAATAGCTTATTACCAGCGCTTTTTAGCAATTTTGAATAAAACCATGAGTGCATCCTAGTTGACCCCGTAAAAAGTTCATATTGATTCTTTAAGGAATGCATGATATTCTTAAACTATATTTTGATAATCAAATTATTTGATATTCAAATGTTCGTTGCTTGATATATAATATGATATATAGCTTGGTAAATGCAAGTTATGAGGAGGAATTATTATGCAAACTGTAGTTGGGAAAACATATTTTGATGAACCACGTTTCCAGACTTTGAGAGAGCTTCTCCATTACTGTGCCAGTCAGTATAATGATATGCCTGCTTATCGTTATCATGTGGCTCCTGAGGGAGAGGAAATTGTTAAGAGTTTTAATCAGCTTATTGAGGATATAGATATTTTTGGTACTGCTTTGCATATGCTGGGTCTTAAAAGCAGCCATATTGCAATTATTGGTGATAATTCATATCAGTGGGCGATTGCTCACAATGCTGTTGTTAATGGTACCGGCGTTTCGGTTCCTCTTGATCGCCAATTGCCGGAGCAGGAAGTTGTAAGCTTATCTGAAAGAGGCAAGGCTGATGCTTTTATTTATGGCGGCAGACACCATGATATAGCTAAGGCTGTGGCAAAAGTCAATAGCAGAATCAAATATTTTATTTGTATGAAAGATGACATTATTGATTCTGAATTGCAAAAAGAGGATTCCCGATTCATCCAGATGTCTGAATTGATGGAAGAGGGTAAAAAGAGACTTGATTCCGGAGATTCAGCTTTTATAAATAGCGAAATAGATCCTGATGCCATGTGTTCTTTGCTTTTTACTTCCGGTACTACCGCTATGTCAAAGGGTGTTATGCTAAGTCATAAAAATATTACTTTCAATGTATACGGTGCTGCATCGACTCTTCATATCGAAAAAGGTCAGAACGCTTTATCTGTTTTACCTTTGCATCATACTTTTGAAAATACCGTAGGTATGTATATGATACTCTATTTTGGTTGTTGTATATGTTTTACAGATGGTCTAAGATATTTCACGCAGAATCTTAAGGAATGGAAGATTAACATTTTGCTTGCTGTTCCGCTCTTGTTTGAAAATGTCTACAATCAGGTTCAGAAAACTTTGGCAAAATCCGGTAAGCTTAAACTTGTTAACAGAATGCGTAAAATATCAAATGTACTGCGCAAAGCAGGTATAGATAAAAGGCGTAAAATATTTCATCAAATACTTGATGCGGTAGGTGGGGGGCTTAATCTTTGTGTAAGCGGCGCTGCTGCCATAGATAAGGAAATCGTTGCTTTTTTCAATGACATAGGCGTTGATTTTTTTGCCGGATACGGTCTTACTGAAACTTCACCGGTCATATCTGTGTGTAACCAGTTTGTGAATGTTTATGGTAGTGTAGGAAATCCTTTGTCTTCAATAGAAGTTGCTATTGATACAGAAGAAACTGCACCTGGAGCTACTGGTGAAATTCTTACAAGAAGTGATAGCGTAATGATTGGCTATTATGAAAATGAAGAAGCAACAAAAGAAGTAAAAACAGAAGATGGCTGGCTAAGGACAGGTGATATAGGTCATCTTGATAAAAAAGGCTGTATTCATATCACCGGCCGTAAAAAATCTATGATAGTTCTCACTAACGGCAAAAAAGCTTTCCCTGAAGAAATAGAGTATCTCATTAATAAAATTGAAGGTGTTAAGGACTCATTAGCTTGGGGCGATGAGTCTTCAAGAGACGCTGTAGATATCTGTATAAGAATTACAATGGATAAAGATCAGCTACCTGAATCAGTGGGAAAAGAAGATGATTCTATCAGTAGATATCTTTCCGATCAGCTCAAAGCGGTAAATTTGGAAATGCCGCCTTATAAAGCAATTAAGTATTATATCTGGAATGAACAGGAAATGATAAAAACAACAACTTTAAAAATTAAGAGACCTGCAGAAACTGGATAAAGTCCGTATACTTGGTGTAAATTGAGAAATAAAAAAGAGCCACGAGCTCGCTTTCGGTATAATAGGTTTTGCGAAACTAACAACTGAAAGGAATGAGATCATGGCTCAAGTACATCTTACACTGGAAGACGAAATTCTTAAAGACCTTATGCTTGGAAATCGGGAGAACGGGGTGGCGAAATTACTGGAAAAAGTATTTGATGCGGTGCTGCGAGGACAGGCCAGCGAACAATTGAATGCCGAGCCGTATGAGCGAAGTGATGGACGTGTCAGCTATCGGAATGGCTATCGCGAGCGTACCCTGACAACTAGAGTAGGAACGCTGATTCTTCACGTGCCTAAATTCCGTGATGGCACCTTCTCTACCGATTTATTCCGTAGTTAC